>JAHISW010000053.1 GCA_018817995.1 Patescibacteria group bacterium
AATCCGAACCGGTTATATACAATAAAATAAACGTTACGGCAATTCCTCATGGGTTTTCACCAAAAGATAAAGATTTAATTTACAATTGGAGCAAGGACTATAAAAACGTCGCCAACGCCTCCGGAACAGGAAAAAGCGCTTATTCTTTCTCTTTTTCAGAATTACGCGACACAGAAAAAATAGGCGTTGAAATATCAAACGCGCAAAAAACGGAGTCCTATAAAAAAACAATTACAATAAAAATGAAACAGCCGGAAATCTTATTCTACGAAGAGAACCCTCTTGAAGGGCCATTGTATCAGAGGTCAATTTCTCAAAACTTTGATATGCAAAAACAAGAGATGGTTATCAGAGCGGAACCATTTTTCTTTCCGAAAGAAGACGTTGAGAGCCTCTCTCTTAATTGGAGCGCAGGTGGAGAAAGGATAACACCCCTTTCTCGTCAAAATATAATCGGACTGACAACTCTTTTAAATATGGAAGGAGAATCTGTTATAGGTCTCACGGTCAAAAATACAAGAAAGTTATTTCAAGAAGTAGCAAACGAATTTAAATTAAATTTTTGATGATGAGTAAAAAAACCACAATTTTTATTTTAACAGCAGTGTTTCTATTCTTAAGTTTCTCTGTGTCTTCTGTGTGTTTGGCTGCAGAAAAATACAAACTATTAGAATCAATACCGGGGATAACCGAGACTCCTTCCCTTTCCACATATGTAGGCGGAATGGTAAAAGTAGGAATTGTCACTGCCGCCATTTTGGCCGTTGTTATGATAGTCATTGCCGGTTTTATGTATATTACGGCGGGAGGGAATACGGGCACCGTAGAAAAAGCGAAGGAATATATATGGGGCGCCATAATAGGTCTTCTAATAGCTGTGAGTTATTATCTGATATTAAACACAATAAATCCAAAACTTATTAATATAGAAAATCTTATACCTGATATAGACATCACAAAATGCATGGAGGATGTTGACACGGGATGCACGGAAACAAAATGTCTTGGAGAGGGAAAAACTTGTAAATCTTCTTACGGAGAAAAATGGAAGTGGGACAAGACACAGTGCGCGTGTGTAAGGGAGAAAACATATACATACCAATGCCTACGGGTTAGTATGAGTGTCACCCGTTGTAGTAGTCTAGGAGAGTGCGAAGAGGAAACGGAAAAGAGTAAGTGTGGTGCAAAATGTTCACAAGCTTCTGATGTATGCTGTATTTGCACTACATATTAGAGGCAACAAAAAAAAATGAACAAAAAGAAAATAATAATATTGGTATGGATTTAGAAAAACTAAAACAACAATATATAAAAGATGATTTGAAAATAACAAAAGAGTACGGAAGAGTTTTTTCTTTTATTGATTTCGGTAATGTAAATAAATGGTTTGATAAAGATGCACAGGATTGGGACAACAAACTTCTGCCCAAAAACCAAAGACTAACAATAGACATAAAAAAACTTAAAAATTTCGCGGATATTTTTTCAGATAGGGTTAGATGTTATTACGGTCGCAATCCGAAAAATAAAGGGTCTGCCCTTTTTTGTTACGCTTTAGAAAAAGTGTTTGATAAAATAGATTTTGTTTGGAAAGATTTGCAGAAAATAAAACATTATTTAGAACTAGAGGAAAAAGAAACAACAAAATTGTTTAAAACAGACGACGACGGCAAAGATTATATAGAAATAAGAAAATGTAATTTTGATGTTGAAATTTCTGTGGACGCAATCAAAATGTTAAAACACTATGATACCTTTTTTCTTTTTTCTGGAGACGCAGACTTTGTGTATTTGAATAATTTTTTAAGAAAAAAAGGCAAGAAGATAATTTTAATAAAAGCAGGATATATAACTACCAAATTAAGAAAATCCGCCGACTTAATTATAAATGCCCAAAGAGTAAAAAAACATATAGCCAAAATTAAACAAAGACCTGACAAGTCAGGTCTTTGTGGATAGTTTCCCCGAATTAACCTCGGGAAGGTATGTTCGTAGTATATTTTATTTAAACAAAAAGTCAATAGTTATCAGTTATCCACAGTTTAGATTATGACCAAAAAGAAAATAATAATATTAATATCGTCGGCGCTTGGTTTAATTCTCATTGGAGTTATTCTTTCTTTTGTTTTGGCGGACAAAGGAGAAAAAAAAGAAGGAAGCGAAGATGAGGGATTCTTCTCCTCTTTTTTCGGTTCCGGAAGTAGCCCCGCTGTTGTCTCCCCTGTTGACCCCTTAGAAAATATTGAACAGAAATACGAAACAACAACACAGCAAGAAAAAGATTTAGTTCACTTAACAAACTTCGCC
Organism: Patescibacteria group bacterium; assembly: GCA_018817995.1. Classification (GTDB taxonomy): domain Bacteria; phylum Patescibacteriota; class Minisyncoccia; order JAHISW01; family Tagabacteraceae; genus JAHISW01. Next base: position 2,308 of record JAHISW010000053.1, read on the forward strand.
GTCGCGGGAGCGATATTCAACGAAGAGCTGGAAAAAATTATTTACTTTGAAAAAGCGACAGGACACCTTTACAAAATAGACCCTTCGGGACAAAACCGAGAACAAATTTCAATCACAACCATACCCGGTCTTTTTGAAATTATCTGGTCTCCAGATGGCGCGAAAGCAGTTTTAAGATATTTTGATATAAACAGCGACACAATAAAAGAAAATGTTTACTCTTTTTCCGTTTCTTCTTTCGCGACATCAACAGAAGGTGTCTTCCTTCCAATAAACACCACCTCCATCTCGTCCTCGCCAAACAATGACAAAATATTTTATCTTGTTGGAGAAAATGAAACAAAAGGAATTATTTCCTCTTTTGAAAATAAAAACCAAAAAGAAATTTTTTCTCTTTTTTTCGGAGAATTCCTTACCAATTGGCCACAAACAAACAGTATAACGCTTTTGACAAAACCGTCATATTCTACGGAGGGATATTTTTACAAATTAAACGCAACAAACGGCTCCCTCACAAAACTTATTGGAGACAAAAAAGGACTAACGGCAGTCCTTTCCCCTTCAACGAATAAAATACTATATAGCCAAAGCGCTGATAACTCTATTGAAACAAAAATATATGACACAGATAAGAGCGACTCTGTCTATTTTGACAAAACAACGCTTCCCGAAAAATGCCTTTTCAGTAAAATTGATAACAGTGTAATTTATTGCGCTGTCCCCAGAGAAATTCTTTCAGCCAAATACCCGGATGATTGGTATAAGGGCTTAATCTCCTTTTCGGACACAATATGGAAAATAGACATAGATAGCGGGATCAACGAACTGATATTGAACGAGGAAGACCTTGATGCTATAAATATGTCTTCGGGCAAAGAAGAAAATTTTCTCATCTTCCAAAACAAAAAAGACGGAACTCTTTGGAGTTTAAAACTAGAATCTAAAGATTAAACAATTAATAACTAATAACCAATCAACTAACGAAGTCCGATTTCCAAAGGAAATCGGACTTCGAAACTGAGAATTGGTAATTGAAAATTCTATAAATATGGTTTTATAATAACCTGCCTCTGTAAATCTGCCCCCTTGCTTTCTGTGATAATATCAGGACAATCTTCCAGTGTTACATGTATAATGCGTCTCTCAAAAGGATTCATTGGTTGTAATGCTATTTCCTTTTTAAAATACCTCACCCTCTGCGCATTAATGCGAGCTACATTTCTTAAATTTTCTATTTTTTTTGTTTGATAGTTGTTTATGTCCAGAGAAAAAGAAAAACCATCACCCTCCGCGCCAAACTTCCTACTAGTTATTTTTTTTACAATATGATTAAAAGAAATTAGGTTTTTTCCGTTTTCCCCTATAAGAAGTCCCCCCTCGCGCGTTTTTATAACAAACTGGGGACCATCTGACGTTTCTAAAACCTCAACAAAGGCGCTAATCGTTAGTTTGTTTAACAAGTTCTCTATCAATTTTTTGGTTATGTTTATTTTTTCCGTCATTTTTTTGTGAAATATTTTTGCTTTTTCTGGCAACAACAATTTCGTGTAATATAGCAAAAACATTGGAGGTTGTCCAATACAAAGCCATTCCGGAGGAAAACCTTTGCGCAATAAAGAAAATGAATACAGGCATAATATATTTCATTTGAACACCCATGCTTCTTTGCAGTTGCCCCTTGAAAGAGTTGTCTTTGATTTTCTCCCTCACTTTAGGCATAGAGAGATGGATCTGAACAAACTGAGAGAAGCCCGCCAAAAAAGATACAAAATAACTTGATCTCGTCACATCTATGATACCCAAAAACACCGTTCCTATATTTTCCGGCATCTTTACAAAAGAATATAATAAGTCCGGATTAAAAACTGTTCCATTTTTTAGAATCATAAAAAGAGCTATGAACACAGGGAACTGTAAAAACAAAAGAAAGAAGCTGGAAAAAGGGCTTATCCCATGAGCGCGATAAAGAGTCATTGTTTGCTTGGCCTGTTCTTCTTTGTTTTTTTTAAATTTCTCTTTTATTTCAGAAAGTTCTGGCTCTATTTGTTTCATTTTTCTTTGCGTAACAACCGATTTATGACTGAGTGGAAACAAAATAAACCTCACAAGGAGGGTAAGAACAACAATAGCCACTCCCACATTATGAAAAGGTATTACATCCACAAGAAAAGCAAAGCCGTTATACAACGGTTGGTAAAAAATAATATTGTAAATTTCACCTATCATTCTGTTAAGACCCCCGCTTTTTTAAAAACAACCATTAGTTCTTCTTCAATCTTGTTAAAAACACTCTCCGGTTCTGTTTTTTTAGGATAAACAACGACAGCAAAACCATTTTTAAATTCTTTTGTATGTTTTTGCATAACACTCTTAAAACGCCTTTTTACTTTATTCCTTTGAACGGCCTTTTTGTAAACAGATGCGGGAATAATAACAGCGAATCGGCTTGGGTTAAAACCAGTATCATATATTTTCAGAGAAAAACTTTTAGAAGAACAGGTTTTATTTCTTGTTTTTTTTAATAAATCAAAATCGTCTTTTTTTAATCTCTTTTGTGTTGGCAACATACTAATACACCCTAAACGCTAATTCTTTTCCTTTCTTTTCTTCTCCTGTTTTTTAAGACATTCTTGCCACCGGGCGTACTACTCCTCTTCAAAAAACCTTGTTTCCTGCTCCTCTTTTTCTTTTTTGGTTTGTAAGTAATAGACATTTTTAAATTATAACAATGCAATGACAAAAAATCAATATTCCACAAGTAATACACAAGTTATTAACACAAAAAACAAACATATTGAATATAAACAACAGATAGTCAAGTTTTACGTCAGAACTATTATTAGTATATAATAAAACCAATGGAAACAGAGAACATATTTGACGTAGATAAACTGTGGAGAAAAGCGTTAGTGGAAATTGAACTACTTGTTTCCAGGGCTAATTTTGTTACATGGTTTCAAAACACAAAAATCAACTACCTTAAAGACGGCGTAATTTTTCTAAATGTACCGAATAGTTTCGCCAAAGAATGGATACAGAAAAAATACGATAAATTCATTCTTAAATCTTTAAGAAGAATAGACCCTTCCATAAGGTCTATAGACTATATTATTCACAGCAACCCTATAGACACAGAGAGGAGAGCGCCAATAAAACAAGTCTTTAAGAAAACAGAAGACACACAAGATACACAACTTGAGTTTACAGAATTTTACGAAACAAAAGATTCTTTAAACCCAAAATATGTGTTTGATAATTTCATTATTGGTTCATTTAATGAGTTGGCTCATGCCGCGGCTATCGCTGTCACTAAAAAATTAGGTCTAGCCTACAACCCTCTGTTTATTTACGGTGGTGTCGGTTTGGGAAAAACACATCTTCTTCAGGCAATAGGAAATGAAATAAAAAAACAAAACCAAAACACAAGAATAAAATACACAACAACAGAAAGATTTACCAATGAATATATACAATCATTAAAAACCAATAGAATGTATGAATTCAAAAACAATTACATACAATATGATTTATTAATAATAGACGATATTCAATTTCTAGCAAAAAAAACAAAAACACAAGAAGAGTTCTTTCATGTATTTAACGCTCTTTATGAAAATAATAAACAAATTATACTTTCCTCTGACCGTTCTCCCAAATCAATACCGGACCTTGAAGAAAGGCTGAGGTCCAGATTTGAAGGGGGAATGATGGCAGATGTTTCAGAACCGGAATATGAGTCTCGTGTGGCAATACTTAGCTCCAAAGCTCAAGAAAAAAATTTTGATTTATCAAAAGAAGCAATAGACTACATAGCATCATCAATCAAAAACAATATAAGGGAGTTGGAGGGTTTTTTGAATATTCTTCTGGCGCAATCAAGATTATTAAACCGAAGTTTATCAATAAACGAAATAGAGGATTTATTTAAAAAAACCTCAACAAAATCAAAGAAAAAAGTAACATTCAATCAAATTATAAAAACCATATCTGATTTTTATGAAATAAAAGAACAAAATATTTTTGAAAAATCAAGAAAAAAGGAATTTGTGTTGCCTCGCCAAGTTGCTATGTATATACTTAGAAAAGATTTCAATGGGTCTTACCCTTATATTGGACAAAAATTTGGCGGAAAAGACCACACAACAGTAATGCATGCTTGTGAGAAAATATCTAAAGACAACAAAAATGACCAAAAACTAAAAAACGATATACAAATGATAAGAGATTGTCTGTATAAATAGAGAATTAAAAAGTGGATAACGGATGGATACTGATAAATACTATTGATTTCTTTTTGATAACTCGCTGTCTTATTAATAGGTTATTAACATGTTGTTAAAGAATTAAAAAA
>JAHISW010000054.1 GCA_018817995.1 Patescibacteria group bacterium
CTTTCATCCACTTGTTTTTTTCTTTGTCCAAAAAATCAGAATGGTTCATTAGATGCTGGAGGATATCCTTGCTTTTACTTTTAGCTTTCCCATGTTTTTTTTGATAATTCTCAAAAACCTTTGGGAATTCGGGGAACCTACTCTTAAAATCACCATCGGCAAAGAAAATACTTTCACTGGATTCCCGTCCAAACTTATCAATGCATTTGTTATAACGCTCCATCTCTTCATAATAAAACTTTATGTCTATCTCTTTGTTTTTACGAAGATTCTCTAGAAATTCTCCAAAATAAAAATTGACTCGTTCAGAAAACACGCCAAAAAGATTTTCTGTCTGTTCCCGGTCTTTTTCCTCAAGTTCAGCGTAATAACCAACAAGGTTATCCACGCCCCGAGCGAACTCAATGACATAGTCAACCCATCTTTTTTCGGAACCCCGCTCCTCGCGAATGCGTTCCAAAAGACGATTATCTGCCAATGCTTGACCGCAAAAATCATCATCCCATGTCTGCCGGAAAAAAACATTATTTTGGAAAAAATCTATGTGACCCAAAACATGATAGAAAATCATTATATTGAGCCAATCAGGATTATTGTCGTTGTAAAAAGATATAGCCGGTCTTGTGTTAATAACCGTTTCGTAAGCATTATGAGGATAAACATCGTAAAGCCACTTGTCTCTAAGAACCTCAATATCATGCACCCAATAATTATACAGAGTAGGAATCATAATTTTAGATGATAATTCCGTCATCTGACGATTGGTTACAATATATTCCAAAGTTTCGCCATCAAAACGCAAACCAACATCCCGCGCTTTCTCTTTGCATTCTTCCATTATTTTTTTTGTCCGCTGATCCAGTAATTCCATTGTTTTTTACCTCCGATTTAATTTAATCTTGGGCAATAAGCGCTTTGACCGCTTCAACATTTTTTTCCTCGGTCACGCCCGCGCTAGACATAGTATACATCCGAAAAAGGTCCTTCTGCTCCAACGCAGACGCTTTTTTCATATACTCCTCAAAAGAAGTATCACGGTCCTTGTAGTAAGGATGTTTCAAAAGACAAACACCCATACGATTGACATAGCCAAGTATCTTCCGCAATTCCGGAAGAGCTTGCTTTCCGTCATCAAAGTCGTCCCCGTCGGTTCCCTGAAACACATAAATGTTATAGTCTCGCGCCAATCCTTCGCTTTCCACCATCTCGTTAATTTTTTTATAACCGGAAGCAATCAGAGTGCCCCCGCCAATGCTAAGTCTAAAATAGTCCGACGCAGAAACTTCTTCGGCCTTCACTTCATGGACAATAAAACGAGGCACTACCAATTTTTCATATTGAACAGCAAGCCAGGCATAAATCATCAAATGCTGGGACACCACCGCTTTAGTTGGGTCACCATACATAGAACCGGAGTAATCTCTTAGAAAAAATACCACCGCTTGAGATTTCCAAACTTTCTCCCTGGAAAGAATCCTATAAACCTTGTCATTAGGACCAATGACAAATTTGGTCGTGTCAATGCGATTTTCATCAACACGTCCTAGAATCATATTGGTCTTCACAATGCTTCTTAGGGTTTCCTTTTTGTCCAAGACCTGCCCGGAGCCACGATGCCTGTCAAGCAAATCAAAGGTATATTCATCAGTTGGAACTTTCTTGCCTTTATCTTTCAGGTTGGGAAGCTCAAATTTTTTAGAAAGCTCTTCTCCTACCTTAAAAACTTCGCCCTCAATACCATGCTCGCCTGATTCTTCTCCCGCCCGGGGATCTTCGCCTTCCCCTCACCCGCCTTCTTCAAGCGGTCTTTTCCCGATAACTTCCCCAACATCGCCTTCTCCTTGTCCAACCATATCGCCCAGTTTGCCTTCACCCTCCTGGCTTTCTTCGCCATCGCTATCTGTCGTAGGTTCAAATTCTCCATGAAGCAATTTTTCTTCTTCAACAAAAGGAACGGCAATCACCTTACCGGGTCCGGTTAATATTCTCCTGATTTTTATCTTTTTGGAAAAACCATCTTTTTCTCTCTGCTCGTCTCTCTTCAACAATTCATCAAAAGATTCCATTCTTTTCCCCTCCCTTTCCCTGTTTTAGTAAACAAGCCGGACACTTTGCCCGGCTTATCTTTTTTATCCTTCGTCATCTTTTTCACAATAATATTCTATCGTCTTCTGTGCGCATGTCATGCAATATCCGAGTTTATCCAGCATTGTGCCAATCATTCTACCGCAAAGTTTAACATTTTCCGCGTTCGTTTGATTAGCCAAAGCGCCAATCAAACTTCCTGCTCCCGACACATCCGACTCTAGACGCACATCGGTTACCGCTTTAACTAACTCCTGATTATCCATAAAATCGTAATTAGAATCGGTTGGAATTTTTTGTCCGAAAATTTTTCTGATAGAAGTCCTAAAAGATTCTTTTTGCTCTTTGGTTTTAAGGCTCAATCTTTCTTCAACACTTTCAATATATTTTTTGTCTATTTTCAAAGCTTTCAGTTTGTCAGTCTGTGGGTCTTTATACTTCCAAATCTTGTCCGGTCCCAAATTCTCCGCGTCTATGCCTATAATCATATTAACATAGGACATAACATCTTTTCTAATGGCGTCGGGATCATCCCTATACGCATTAAAGATGGCCGTCTTTACCTGCTCGCGATAAAGCTGACGGGCAATTTTCAAATCTTTCATAAACTTATCTCTATCGGTCGCTTCGGAAACGCAATCTAAGATTATCCTTTCCAACGCCTTAAAAACATCCTTGGCAAAAAGACATTTGCCTTCGCTACTCTCGGGAAAAGTTTCCAAAACTTGCAAAGCTCTCCCCAAATCTCTATGCCCAAGACCTTTTTGTCCCCACCTTTTTGTGACATCCGCATTGGTATTGGCTGCGTCCTTAACTTCTACCAGCGACTTAACGCCTTTTTCTCCGGCGGTCTCACCTGCTTCCAGCTTCATCATCTCAATAGGACTAAGCTTTTCATTGTGGAGAAGCCTGGTCAGCGTCACTCCAACAGAAATCGCATAATTCAAATTCGGGTCCTCGTGCATCTCTTCGCCCCAAACAGTAGTTCTTTGCTGGTCACCAATAGAATAGGCGGTCAATTGTCTTTGAAGTTTGTAATCGGTATTATGTCCAACATAACAAATCCGACACCTGTCCTTAATCGGCGCTTCTTCTTTCGCTGAAGTAAAACGATTATATTCAGAATTGTTAGAAGTAGCCACGATAAGTGTGTCAATTGGCCACAGAAAACCGTCCAACTCAATGTTTCTGTTTTCAATAACTTGCAAATAGATTTGGACAAGGTCTGTTTTGTTTTTAAAAAGCTCATCAGAAAAATGAACTCCACCGCCGGCAACACGCGCCAAAGCACCACGCCGCAGATCAAATCTGTTAGGGTCACCCATTTTCAACAAAAGCAGATGCTGAAGAGACTCCTCACCCAAAAGATCAACGGATGAAGAAGTGATCTTATCCTTTGCCGAATACTTTCCTGTGGTCGTCCCCAAACTTTCCCTCATGGGAACGGGAATGACCTGAATATGCTCCAAAGCCTTTGGGTGGTCACCGCCATAACGCACCAATAATTCATGCCAAATATATTCCGTAGAAGCGCCCAACGGACGTCGCTTGAGAAATAACTCTTCAACCTCTTTTTCGCCAAACCCTTGCTTAACAAAAAATTCTTTGCCTTCATCCAAATTCTCATATATATTCATCAGTGAAATCATAGGGTCTTCAAATGTTAAGGAGTGCATTTCCGCAATCTTTTCATCGTAACCCAATGCCTCATCCAAACGAACAAATTTAAAAGTATATCTGCAATTTTCCGGTCTAGAAAGAAACCCCCTATACTTCGCGCAAATATAATTCAGAAAAAAAGTTTTTCCGTTACCGGGCTCGCCCACAAGAACAAAGGCCATTTTTTTAGCTGAACCGCCCTGGGCCGCGTCTTTGACAAAATGAACAAAATTGTTTATTTCATCATGCCAGCCAATCACATGTTCCTTTCCTTGACGGAAAAATTCAAACTCAAAAATTGTCTGTCCCGCATGCGTCTTTTTCTCAATTGGATACTCCAAAATCATGCGACAAACACTTTGCGCCGCATTTTCAAAGCGTCTTTTCCCATTTTTTACTTCTTCCAAGTGGCAAAGCAAGCTATCGTTTCCGCCATTCTTAGTTCCCATCTTTTCCCTCCTTCTTGCCTTTATCTTTTATTTGTCAAAAAGCTTTCTTTACTATCCTGTTATCAAGGTATCAAAAAGCCCCAAACAATCAAATATTAAAAAAATAGAACACATATGAAAAATAGTGTCTATATTTACAACTCTAGAAAAATGTTTTGTGAAATTTTTTACCAAAAAATCAAAAAAAACGGCCTGTGTCAGCCGTTTTTTGTTTGTTTTAAAACATATCCGAAAACTCTACTCCCATGATTGCCTCTTCAATTGCTTCGCGACATGCCTTTACAATTTCCATTGGCACCTCTTTGGGCACTACGCCTTTTCTAAGCTTTTTTTTCATTCCTTCCAAAATTTTTTTAGCTTTCTTCAAGTCAGCCTCATAACCTTCTTCGTGCTCGGAGTAAATCTCTTGAGCTTCTTTCGCGCTAGCCACAAGATCTGTGAAAAAGATTTTAATTTCCCCTTTAGGTAATTTCCCGGTCATCTCTTCCAGTATTTTCGCCTCAACACCAAACTCCAAATCCTCACTCTCTTCAAGGTCATTAAGTTTTTGAATAGTTTCTAAAAAAACCTCTTTTTCTGTCAAATCCATATTTTCTCCTCCCCTTTCCTCTTTTTATTGTTGACTATTTTATCTTTTGAAGCGCATTATTTAAATCCGCGAGAATAACTTTCTCGTCCCCGCAAGTAATGAGATAATACACGGTATCAATTTTTCCAAAGTTAAATCTTAAATGCAAATAAAGAAATTTTTTATCATCTTCTTTCAAGCATAATTTATAAACATCATGCCCCTGAGATGAAAAATCTCCAGAATA
>JAHISW010000055.1 GCA_018817995.1 Patescibacteria group bacterium
GTGGCAAAGCTGGATTTTTTGAACGCTTTGATAGATGACGAGAAGTTTAGAACTGATGCCTCGGATATTTTGAAGAGGTATCAAAGGGTAAAATTGAGGATTATAAATTTGAAAAGAGCGTGGAATAGAGTGTTTAGAGTGGCAAATGGTAAATATTTATGATAGCTTGAAAGATATGTTAGCTTATACGGATTTAAAACCGGGGGCAAAGTTTATTTTGGACGGAGAGCCATATGTTGTTTTGGATTACTCTTTTGCCAAAAAATGCAGGCAGAAACCCACCGTTCAGACCAAAATTAGAAATCTTATCACGGGTGGCGTGGTGGAGCGTTCTTTTGGACAAAGCGACAATATAAAGGAAGCGGATATAGAAAACAAAAATGTTAAATTTCTATATTCTAATAAAGGAGAGTTTTGGTTTTGCGCTCCCAATAATCCCAAAGAAAGATTTAAACTTAGCGAGGAGATAATCGGGGACGGGGCGCGTTTTTTGAAAGGAAACTCTATTGTGCAGGTTTCTCTTTTTGGAGAAAAAATTATTGATGTTATCTTGCCGGTGAAGGTGGACCTGAAAGTTGTGGAAGCTCCGCCGGCCGTGAAAGGAAACACCGCCCAAGGCGTGACCAAACAAGTGAAACTTGAAACGGGGGAGTATGTGACCGTTCCTATTTTTATAAACCAAGGAGATATTATTCGCGTTAATACAGAGAAAGGAGAGTACGTGGAGAGAGTCTCAAAAACATGAAAGATAAATTTTATTTACAACTGAAAGACGAAATAGAGATTGAAGGAGGAGGCGAGTTTGATGACGAAGAACTTGTAAAAAAATCGTTGGACAATCCGCGGTTGTTTGGGATGTTTGTTGAAAAGTATCAGGATGTTTTTTTGAGGACGGCGACGAGAGTTCTGAAGAAAAAAGAGGAATCAGAGGATGTTGTTCAAGAGGCGTTTGTAAAAATATATTTTAATGCCAAAAAGTTTCAAAGACAGCCGGGAATAAAGTTTAAAAGCTGGGCATTTAAGATTCTTTTGAACTGCGCTTTTACCCGCTATCGCAAACTTAAGAAAAGAGTGGGAGATGTGGAATATATGGATGAAGTTTTGTATTCGGGAAAAGACAACAATAGTAATTTGGTTGATTTTTCTTTTGAACAAAAAGAGAAAAGAGATGAAATAGAGAGTGTTTTGGACAAAATGCCGGAAGAGATGAGAGATTTAGTAAAAGAACATTATTTGAATGACAGGCCTTATGCCGACATCGCTTCTGAAAAAGGGATGAGTATTTCCGCTTTGAAAATGAAACTTTTTAGGGCTCGCAAGAAGTTTAAAGAGGTAATGGGTAACATTAATGAATAATATGATTAATGAATTAAAAAACAGAATAATGAAAAGGGTTTACGCCATTTGGTTTGCGAGAAAAATCGCGCCGGCTGTGTTTTTATATATGCCATTTTTGCTTTTTGTGGCGTTAAGAGAAACCGCCAATGAGTTTTTTGTGGCAAAGATAGTTGATAACTTTTTGCTTGTAATTCACAATAGTGGTTTTTTGGGGGTGGTTAATCTCACTCGTTCTGCGATAATCAACACATCCGTTTTGTCTATGTTGATAATAATTGCTTCTCTGGGCGCCTTCGTTCTTCTTTTGCGAAGATTGTCAAGAAATTTCAGGCAAATACGTTTGGCGAAGGTTTAATATAGATAATTTTTTCTTTTGTTTGCGCATCCCCCTTTTTTATATCTATTCTATCTAAATAACGCGACCGCGCAAAATAGCAAGGATACTTTTTGAGACAAACAGAGCCTGCTTAAATAGATTCTTTTAATAAATCTTTGAAGTGATACAAAACTTTTCCATCAGTCATTTCTTCAACAAGAAATAATTTTACGAATGGTTTTATACTAAAAAAATTTTTGAGAAATTCTATTTCCTCAAGACAAGCGAACGGATGAATCCATGTGCTTTTTTGGCATTGATAAAAATCTAATTGCTCTAGTTTCCTGCGCAACGCGTCTCGCGTATTTTTCTGTGTTTCAGGAATGTCAAAAATAACAAGTCTCCACTTCCCATCCCATTTTTTGGGTTTTTGCAGTTTCATCTCGTTAAGCAGTAATTTCTTAATTTTCTTCTTTCCTTTTTTGGTTAGTCTGTAAATTAAATATCCGTCTTTCTCTTTTGTAAATTTTATGTCATCGCGTTTTTTCAATTTGTAAAAATTTTGCCATATCGTCTGGTATTCTTCATACTGTCTTTTCTTATGATTTTTGGCTGCATTGGAGAAAATAGAAAAAGCTCCAGGCATAGCCGCGCCCAAAGTAAGAACACCACCAACCGCAATTAATGCTAGGGTGGCGTTAAGTGTTGTTTTTGCTGTTTTATTTTCTTTTATTATTCTTAAAACCTCTTTTGTTGTGGTCGTTTCGAGTGTTGATTCAAATTTTATGGGTTTGTGTTTAGGCATATTTCTATTCTACCCAAATAACGCGGTCGCGTCAAATAGGAAGAATAGAGGAGGTATTGCAAAAATATGTAAGTTAGGGTAATTTTTCAAATCAAAAAAGAAATTGAAAGACGGTCTTTTGGGGCCGTCTTTTTTGTGGTAGAATTTGGAAATCATGCCATATGACCATAAAAAAACAGAAAAGAAATGGGCGGAGAAATGGGTGAAAGACAAAACTTTTACCCTTGACTTGAAAAAAGCAAAAAATCCTTATTATGCTTTATTTATGTTTCCTTA
>JAHISW010000056.1 GCA_018817995.1 Patescibacteria group bacterium
AGCAGAGATATAATTGATTTTTCTTTTTTAAATTTTTCATTGACACAAGATGGACATATTGCGTTTTCGCTTGAAATTACATTAAACATATGAGTAAAAATATAACAACCTTTTTATTTTTTGTAATATCTATAGTGGTTTTTTTCGCTTGGACTAACCCTTGGTTAAAAGAAGTTGGGCTACTCAAAGAGGAAAGGGAATCCTTAAATAAAACGTTAGAAAATTTTGCAGAACTACAAGGTATGCGAGATAGGGTTCTTGAGGGGTTTAATTCAATATCTCCTGAAGACTCAAGCAGACTTTCAAAGTTGATTCCCGAAGGGGCCGAACAAACGGAGTTAATGGTGGAATTGTCAAATTTGGCCGATGCCTCCGGAGTAATTATAAGTCGTCTTAATGTTCAACCCGAGGTTGAGATTGCCAAGGTGTCAAGTTTTTCCGCTCTTGCTAGCCAAGCTTTGCCAAAATACAAAAAAGTTAATTTGGATCTAGTCTGTTCGTCTTCCTACGAAGGTTTTATTAGTTTTTTGAAGGGATTGCAGGGAAGCCTGCGCTTGGTGGATATAGACGGAATAGAATTTTCAAGCAAGGCGGATGGTTTGTATGAGTTTAACATCAAGGCGATATCATATTTTAGAAATAATAATATATAAATGAAAAACAGGACAAACATTTTTTTAATCATTTTTCTAGTTGTTTTTTTAATTTCTGCTTATTTTTGGTACTCAAAATCACAAAAAGAGTCTGAGTCTGGTGGTATAATTACGGACGCGAGACAGGAAGAGGCAAAAAAAAGTGATGACACATTTGTGTTGGCTATAGGGAAATTAAAAACAATAGACCTAGATGTGGGGTTTTTTGTCAGTGAAAAATTTCAGTCTTTAGAGGATTTAACTCCGGATATCGTGTATCCCGCCGAAGTGGGAAGAAGGAATCCGTTTTTGCCGTTCTAGTTATTAGCCACTAGGGTCTAGCCACTAGGAACTAAACCCTATTGATACTAAACCCTAAACCCTAGACCCTAATTAAATATGTCTTTTGGAGAAATTTTAGTAAAAAACAATATTATCAGCCAAAATCTTCTTGTTCAAAGCAAGAAAAAAGCTGAGAAGGGTGGTGTTCCCCTAGAGGAAGAGTTGTTAAAAAGCGGTGTTTCAGAAAAAGAAATTTTGGTGGCCAAGAGCAGAGCCTTTAACATTCCCATAAAAGAGATAGCTTCTTCTACTCGTATTCCGTCAGAATTACTGAGAAGTATTCCAGAAGAGTCGGCTCGCCACTATAAGTTTGTTCCTTTGCAATTTAAAGATGGCGTTGTTGAGATAGGCATTGTTTATCCGGATGACATTGGGGCGCGCGAGGCATTGCAGTTTTTGTCTTCAAAACTTAACCAACCCTTCAGGATTTTTTTGATTTCTTTATCCGATCTCAAGGCGGTTTTAAGGGGTTATCAAAGTTTGGGCGGGGAGGCCGTGCGGGTTTTGGGCGAGATAGAGTCTGTAACCAATGAGGAATTGGCATCAAAAAAAGAAGATAAGAAAAAGAAAACAATAAACAAAATAATAGAGGATGCGCCCGTGACCAAGATGGTAACGGTTATTTTGAGGCATGCTATTGAGGGGTTAGCTTCTGACATACACATAGAACCGCTGAGAGACGAATTGAAGGTTAGGTTTAGGGTTGATGGGGTGTTGTATACCAGTTTAATGCTTCCCATTGCCGTTCATGAGGCTATTGTGGCCAGGATAAAAGTTATGACCAATATGAAACTTGACGAAAAGAGGAAACCACAGGACGGCCGTTTTGAGATTAGCACTGACACTAGCGCCGGCAAAAGTCGCGTCGATTTTCGTGTTTCTACTTTTCCTTCGTTTTTTGGAGAGAAGGTAGTTATCAGAATTTTGGATACCGAAACGGGACTCAAGAGAATAGAAAATGTTGGTATGACGAAAGTGAATGTTGAAAAGGTGAAAAAAGCGTTGCGCCGAACATATGGTTTGATTCTTTTGACGGGACCCACCGGTTCCGGCAAGACTACGACTCTTTATTCTATGCTTAGTATGATTGATAGAGAAAAACTTAATGTGGTTAGTTTAGAGGACCCCATTGAATATAACGTAGAGGGCGTAAATCAATCGCAAGTATATCCTGCCATAAATTATACTTTTGCCAGCGGGTTGCGTTCTATTTTGAGGCAAGACCCTGATGTTATAATGGTGGGAGAGATTCGAGATAAAGAAACGGCGCAATTGGCGATTCAGGCTTCTTTGACCGGGCATTTGGTTCTTTCAACCCTCCATACAAACAACGCTATAGGAGTTATACCGCGTCTGATTGACATGGGAGTTGATCCTTATTTGATTCCTTCAACCCTTGTTTTGGTAATTGCTCAGCGTCTTGTTAGGACATTATTTCCGGAATCAAGAGGGGAGTTGAAAGTAGAAGGCACCGTTCAGGAAACAATAGAAAGAAATCTGAAAGATTTGCCATCCGCCATGAGGAAGGGAATTAAAATTCCGGAGAAAATATATCAAGCCAAACCCTCTGCGATTTGTCCTCGCGGAACAAGAGGGCGAGTTGGCGTTTTTGAAATTTTGAGAATGACACTGGAACTTGAAAAGATTATTTTGGCGGGGCCTACCGAGTTTGCCATAGAGGCAGAATCTAGGAACCAAGGAATGATGAACATGAAAGAGGATGGCGTTCTGAAAGTTTTGGAAGGAAAAGTTGGCTTGGAAGAATTAAATGAAGTTGTATAATATAAATATGATAAAAAATAGAGGGTTTACGATAATAGAGATGTTGATAGTTTTAGCTATCATAGCCATGCTTTCGTCCATTGCCATGTCTCTTTTTAGCAGTAGCAAAGCAAAGGCGAGAGATTCCAGGCGAGAAGAAGATATGAAGGATATTCAAAACGGATTAAATCTTTATGTTTCAAACAGTCAAATATATCCGATTTGCGACGAGGAGGTGATTAATGGTGCAAGCGATTGTCTTTCCCAGGTCATGATCAGCACTGGTTTTATGAAAGGAGTTCCTTACGATCCTCTTGGTCGTGGCACAGGCGGTTCTTGTGGAGGGAGTAATCCGGAGTATTGCTATGTTTCTCCTGATGGATTTTCTTACATGCTAAGGTATTTTCTTGAAACGGATAATATCTCCGGCAAAGATAGTGGCTGGCAGGAAGTCATTGTTAACTATTAACGGTTTGTAATTGTGTTATAATTGTAAAATGGAAAAAGATAACAAAAATTTTAAAGTTTTTCTTGTGGATGATGATGAATTTCTTTTGGATATGTATGCCTCAAAATTTAAAATGTCCGGATTTGATGTGGAGATTGCGCGAAACGGAAAAGAGGCGTTGTCTAAACTGAAAGAGGGCCTCTCTCCTGACGTTATTCTTTTGGATATTGTTATGCCTGAAATAAGTGGTTTTGAATTTTTGGAGACGCTTAAGGAAGAAAAAATACCAATGCCTATGGTTGTTGTCTTAAGTAATTTGGGTCAAAAAAGCGATATAGAAAAGGGTAAAAAATTGGGCGCCTCTGATTATATTATAAAAGCTAGTTTTACTCCGAGTGAAGTTGTTCAAAAAGTTAGATCTTTGCTCGGTGGAAAAAATATATGAGTGATTATTCCAAAGAATTATCAAATTTAGTTTTGTCCGTTGCTGAATCTGGCGGTTCTGATTTGCATCTTTCTGTCGGGAGGCACCCCACTCTTAGGGTTTCAGGACTCTTGGTCCCGCTGATTAAAAAGCCTTTCCTAACTCCGGATGATCTGGAAAAATTTGTTGAGGTTTTGTTGAACGAGGAACAAAAAGCAATATTGCAAAAAAAAGGCGAGGTGGATTTTGCGTATGGCGTCCCTGAAAAAGAGGGCATGAGGTTTCGTTGCAATGCTTTTAGACAACGCGGGTTTTGGGGTGTGGCTATGCGCCTTATTCCTGCTGAAGTAAGAACATTGGAGGAACTTAATTTGCCGGAGATTTTGAGGTCATTCGCACTAGAGAGACAAGGTTTCTTTTTGGTGGTTGGTCCTACGGGGCATGGCAAATCCACAACGCTTGCTTCTTTGGTTGATATTGTCAATCGTGAGACAAGCAGGCATGTTGTGACAATTGAGGACCCTATTGAGTATATTTTTACGCAGGACAAATCAATTATAGACCAACGCGAGGTGTCGCATGACACTGCCGATTTTCGCACAGGGTTAAGGTCTATGTTTAGGCAAGATATTGATGTGGCCATGGTTGGAGAGATGCGCGATTCTTCTAGTATATCCATAGCCGTGACAGCGGCGGAGACCGGACATCTTGTTCTGTCATCTTTGCACACCAATAACGCCAGCCAGACAATAGATAGGATTATTGATTCTTTTCCTGCTGAACAGCAGAACCAAATACGTTTGCAATTGGCGGGTAGTTTGTTGGGTATTTTTTCTCAGCGTTTAGTTCCCAGAACTTCAGGAGGATTGATTCCCGCTTATGAGCTTTTGATTGCCAATACTGCTGTTAGGAATTTAATTAGAGAAGGGAGAACGCATGAGTTGGATATTGTCATGGAAACCAGCTCTTCGGAAGGAATGGTTGATCTCAATAGATCTCTTCTTGATTTAGTAAGGGGTGGAGAAATTAGTATGGAAAATGCTCTGGCCTATTCGCAGAAACCGAGATCATTAATGGAGCTTAGTAAATAAAATGTTATTCAAATACAAAGCGACAACTTCCGAAGGGGAAGTTAAAGAGGGGGATTTGGAGGCGGCCAGTATGGAAATTGCCCTAGATTCTCTTCAGAGGAGAAATCTTATAGTCGTTTCTCTTGATCCCGCGCACAAAAAGGGTTTTTGGGGGGGCGGAGAATTATTTTCTAGCGGTCGGGTCAAAAAAAAGGATGTTGTTATTTTCTCCAGGCAACTCTCTACTCTTTTTGAAGCAAGGGTTCCTGTTTTGACTTCATTTAAAATGTTGGCGGCGGAAACGGAAGGCGTTGCTTTAAGAAAAATAATAGATATTATTGTGAAGGATATCGAGTCCGGTGACAATATTTCTCGCGCGATGTCAAAACATCCAAAAGTTTTTTCAATTTTTTATGTGAATATGGTTAAAGCGGGTGAGGAGTCAGGCAAATTGGATGAAATTTTTCACTATTTAGCGGATTATCTCGAGCGCAATAGCGATATTACTTCAAAGGCCACTCGTGCCCTTGTTTATCCCGCTTTTGTTATTTCGGCTTTTATTGGCGTTATGGTTCTTATGATGGTTTTTGTCGTGCCCAAAATGATTGAAATTATTGAAGAAAGCGAGCAAGAAATGCCGTTTTATACTAAAATAGTCATGGGAGTAAGCGATTTTCTGGTGAATTATGGCGTTTTTTTGTTGATAGCATTGGCTGTTTCAGCTTTCCTTTTGTGGAGGTACAGCCGGACAAAAGCGGGTCAACTCGCTTTTTCTAAGTTTCAAATTACGGTTCCTTTGTTGGGTGGTTTGTACAAAAAACTTTATATTTCAAGAATTTCTGACAATCTGGAAACTCTTATATCGGGTGGTGTGAGTATGCTTAGGTCTTTGGAAATTACATCCGATACCATTGAAAATAGTGTTTACAAAGCTTTACTTTTTGATACAAAAGAAGCCGTTAAATCGGGTTCCACCATATCCGAAAGTTTCTATCGTTCCCAATATGTTCCCCATCTTGTTACGCAGATGATTAGAATAGGAGAAGAAACCGGCAAACTGGATTTCATATTGAAGACATTGGCGAAGTTTTACAGAAAAGAAGTTGATGCTAGCGTTGACACTCTAATTAGCTTAATTGAACCGGTAATGATAATTGTTTTAGGTGGAGGGGTGGGCGTTTTGTTGGCTTCTATCCTGTTGCCGATTTATAATATTGCCTTGTCCGTCTAGCCGGCGCAAAAGGTTGTCCACAGGCTTGTTGTTATTTTGGGGTGTTTTTAGGGTATAATAATATTGTTAGTTTATTTAATCAAAAAAGGTCGAGAAAATTTAAGTATTTTTAAGTTAAAAAAATAAAATGTTTAAAAGAAAAAATAAGGGTTTTACGCTGATTGAACTTTTGGTTGTTATTGCTATTATTGGTGTTTTGGCTTCGGTTGTTTTGGCTTCTCTAAACAGCGCGCGAAAGAAATCCAGAGATGCTCGCCGTGTAGCCGATATCAAGCAAATTCAGTTGGCTTTGGAGATGTATTTTGACTCCACCCAGTCGTATCCTACTACTTTAGCTGCCCTGGCTCCGACTTATATTGCCACTGTCTCCACCGATCCGTTGACTTCGGTTGGCGCTTACAAATATGCGGCTTTAACCAGCGGTAGTTCAATTACAACTTGTACTACTGGATGCACTTATTACCACTTGGGCGCTATTCTTGAAGAAGCGACGAATCCGGCTTTGCCCGGACGAGATCTTGATTCTAGAGTGGCGACAAATGGTTTTCTCGGAGCTACTGCAGATTGCGGGGCAACGGCAGGTGCCAATTGTTATGATATAACTCCGTAAATAGTTTATACGCAGATTTTGTGATAAAATATGGGCATGATATATGCCCATATTTTTATTCTCACCCCCAAATCTTATGAGGCCTAGCCTCGTAAAGTTAAAATAATTCGATGATATTTTCTGGGTTAATCTCTTTTAGCCAATTCAGAGTTTCTTTTTTGTGTTTTTGAGGACTTCCAAAAAATTCTGATAAGAATTTGTCTTGAATTATAGAGGGGAAATTCTTTTTGCCAGTGTAATCTAAATAACTTGACCATCTGTAAGTTTCTAAAAATTCAACTGTCTTGCCAAAATTTTTTATCTTCCCTTGCTTCCATTTAGGCTCTATTAAGCTTAGTGGGTTAAGGTGGATGTAATATGGTAAGTGAATAAAATGCGCTTCTTTTTCTATCCATACCGCCTTGAATGGTCCTTGGAATAGACTGCCGTTTCTTTTGTATTTTTGATTAAAATACATCGAATAGCCAGTTCCCAGTTTATGTAAAAAGGTTGAAATTCCGTTATCGCGTAATTGTTTTAGGAATAAGTGAAAATGGTTAGGCATCAGACAGAATGCGTAAATTTCAACCAATAATTCTCTTTTCTTAATCTTATGAGGCTTAGCCTCGTAAGATTTTATTTTGTTTTGATTTGTTCTGTAATAGATGTTTGGCGTTGGGTTTGTGTCGTTGAATTCGTATAAGTCATGAACAAAACGATAATGATCTTGTTTGTCTAAAAATATGTCTCTTTTTTCCACACCACGGTTGTAAACATGGTACATTGAAATATTATTGAATTTTAATTTCCTCATATAGTTCCATTATATTCTATGAGGCCTAGCCTCGTAAAGATGCGCAGATGTTGTTGGTGTGTTAGAATATGTGTATGGTTTATGTTTTAATCTTTGTTTTTGTTTTTGGCGTAGTGATCGGCAGTTTTTTGAATGTCGTTATTTTGCGTTATGGCACGGGCCAGTCTTTTGTAAAAGGGAGTTCGCGGTGCTTTTCTTGTGGCAAAAAACTTTCTTGGCATGAGTTAGTGCCGATTTTTAGTTTTTTAATTCAAAAAGGAAGATGCCGGGGGTGCGGTTCCAAAATTTCATGGCAGTATCCGGTGGTGGAGTTTTTGACAGGAGCTTTATTTGTAGCAACATTTCTCCAACTATCGACCTCCGAGGTCGATAGTTGGAGAGTTTTGTTTTTGTGGGTGATTGTTAGTCTGTTGATAATTATTTCTGTTTATGACATAAAACATTTTATAATTCCGAATAAAATTGTTTGGATTTTTAATGGTTTGGCTTTTGCCATGCTTTTTTGCGGTTTTTTTTACCAAGGACCGTCCTTGGTAGTTTTACCAAGGACCGTCCTTGGTAGTTTTCTTGGCGGACTGGCCTTTTTTTCTTTCTTCGCATTGTTATGGGCTGTGTCTCGTGGGCGTTGGATGGGGTTTGGCGATGCCAAATTGGCTCTCGGTTTAGGGTGGTTTTTGGGACCATCTCAAACTTTTTCTGCTTTTTTGATTTCATTTTGGCTGGGCGCCGTAGTGGGGATAGGGTTACTTGCCCTGAGCAAATATTCATTGAAGAGTCAGATTCCGTTTGGCCCGTTTCTGGTTGCGGGAGCGGTAATATCTTTTCTTTTTGATCTAAATATTTTTGGTTTATTATATGGCGGATAAAAAACAAGTAAAACAGCGTGTAGAGAAATTAAAAAAACTGATAAATCATTACAGTTATCTTTATCATGTTTTGGACAAGCCGGAAGTTCCGGATGCTGTTTGGGATTCACTGAAAGAGGAATTATCAGGTTTGGAAAAGAAATTTCCCGAATTTATAACGCCGGATTCACCAACCCAGCGCGTGAGTGGGAAGCCGTTGGACAAATTCAAAAAAGTTGAACATGACACACCGATGCTTTCGCTACAGGATGCTTTTTCTTTTGAAGAAGTTGAAGAATGGGAAGAAAGAATTAAGAAGATTGCCTCAAGAAAGCTTGACTATTTCGTTGAGTATAAAATAGACGGCTTGTCTGCTTCGCTGAAATATGAAAAAGGCATTTTTATCCGGGGCGCGACAAGAGGCGACGGGAAGGTTGGCGAAGATATTACACAAAATTTGAAAACCATCTCGTCCGTTCCTCTAGTTTTGCGGAAGCCTGTGGACTGCGAAGTTCGCGGAGAGGTTTTTATCACAAAAAAGAATTTTGAGAAGTTTTCCAAAGAGTACGCCAATCCAAGAAATTTGGCGGCCGGTTCAATTCGCCAGCTTGACCCAAAAATTGCCGCGTCAAGAAATTTGAGTTTTATGGCATGGCAATTGTTGGGAAGGAAAAGTCAAAAAGAGGAGCACAAAGAATTGGAAGAACTTGGCTTCAAGACCGTTGAGGGAGCGTATTGCAAAAATCTGTCCGAGGTTAAAAATTATTTTGAAAGAATAAAACGGGGTAAGCTTGATTATGAAATTGACGGTTTGGTTGTGGGAGTGGATGACGTTGAGTTGGCGAGAAATTTAGGTGTTGCCGGTAAATCCCCAAGAGGCGCCATCGCCTGGAAGTTTCCAAACGAATCGGGGGTGACCGTTGTTGAGGATATAAAAATACAGGTTGGAAGAACGGGGGCGATGACGCCGGTTGCCATTTTGAGGCCGGTGAAAGTGAGAGGCGCCACAATAAGCCGAGCGACTCTTCATAATAAAGATGAGATTGAAAGATTGGGACTGAAGGTGGGCGACACAGTTGTCGTGGAAAGGGCGGGGGATGTTATTCCCGATGTGAAAAAAGTTTTGATTGAACTAAGGACGGGCAAAGAGAAAAAATTTAAAATGGGTAAGATTTGCCCAGTTTGCAAAGGTGAGGTTGTGGAGGATGAGCGGGGAATTATCTTAAGATGCGTGAACAAAAATTGCCCTTCAAGAAAAAGAAGAACAATTGATTATTTTGTTTCAAGGAAAGCGTTTAACATTGACGGTTTGGGAATTAAAATAGTTGATGCTCTTTTGGATAGTGGTTTAATACAAGACGCTGCCGATATTTTTGAATTGAAAGAGGGCGACCTTGTTCCTCTTGAAAGATTTGCTGAAAAATCGGCGGAAAATTTGGTGGAGGCGATTAACGCGAGTAGAAAAATTTCTTTTCCCAGGTTTATTATTTCTTTGGGGATAATGCATGTTGGGGAAGAAACGGCGCATGTTTTGGCGGAAAGGTTTGGCAATCTGGATAATCTTTCAAAAGTAAAACTTGAAGAGCTTGAACAAATTAGAGATGTTGGTCCGATTGTCGCCAAAAGCATATACGATTGGTTTAGGAATGAATATAATAGAAAGTTTTTAGAAAGGCTGCTAAAACATGTGAAGATACAAGAAACAAGACACAAGAAACAAAAATTATTGAGCAAGACTTTTGTGCTAACAGGTTCCCTTTCTGATATGAGCAGGGAAGAGGCGAAAGAAAAAATAAGAGAATTTGGCGGTGATGTCTCAAGCTCGGTTTCAAAAGAAACAGATTATGTTGTTGCTGGAGAAAATCCGGGCTCTAAGTATGACAAGGCAAAAAAATTAGGTGTCAAAATTTTAAATGAAGAGGAGTTTATAAAATTGGTTAAGTAATATAAGATAAAAGAATGGCGGTTTCTAAAAACGAAGTAAAAAAATTGGGTCAGTTATCTCGCATTGGCATAAAAAAGGAAGAAGTTGAATCAATCCAAGGAGATTTGGAGAAAATTTTGGGTTTTGTTTCAAAACTTAAGGAACTCCCTGTTCCCAAAGGAGATGATTTAGGCGCCGTAAAAATACCGACGAATAACGTAAGGGAAGATGTATCGGATTTGAAAGGAGGAGAATATACAAGGAAGTTGTTAGAACAGGCGCCGAATGTGGAAAATGGTTTTGTAAAAGTAAAAAATGTTTTGCAAAATGACCAAAATTAATTTATCAAAACTTAATATAAGAAAAGCGCATGAGCTGATGCAAAACGGCGAAGTTTCAGCGCGCGAACTTTTGTCTTTTTATTTAGGCAACATTAAAAAGCATGAGAAAAATATTCATGCGTATCTTGAAGTCTTTGGCGACGCTTTTGAAAAAGCTGAAGAGGTGGACAAGAAAATAAAAGCCGGGGAGGAGATGCCTTTATTGGCTGGTATTCCGATGGGGATTAAGGATAACATTTTGATTGAAGGTAAAAAATGTTCCGCTGCGTCCAAAATGCTTGAAGATTTTGTCGCGCCCTATGATGCGACCGTAATAAAAAAATTAAAAAATGAGGGGGCGGTGTTTTTGGGTAGGACGAATATGGATGAGTTCGCGATGGGTGTTTCTACTGAACATTCGGCTTTTGGCGTGACAAAAAACCCTCATGATTTGGAAAGAGTTCCGGGGGGTTCTTCCGGCGGCTCCGCCGCCGCAGTGGCGCAGCAGGAATGTTTTGCCGCGTTGGGTTCTGATACCGCTGGTTCAACAAGACAACCAGCGTCTTTTTGCGGAATTGTGGGGATGAAGCCGACATATGGCGCTGTTTCAAGATACGGTCTGATTGCCATGGCTTCTTCTTTTGACCAAATAGGACCAATGACAAAAACCGTTGAAGATGCGGAAATAATTTTTGATGCTATAAAGGGCACTGACCCGATGGATTCCACTACTTCTGTGGGAGATCCGATGTCCCACAGCGAGTGTGTGACATCGGATCTCACAATAGGCGTTCCTAAAGAATTTTTCTTTTTGGATGGTGAAAATAAAGGGGTTGATAAAGATGTTGAGGAGAATACGAAAAGAGCGATAGATATTTTCAAGGGACTTGGATTGAAGATAAAACAGGTCAGTTTGGAGACGCTAAAATATGCTGTGGAAATTTACTATATTATTACTCCGGCGGAGGTTTCTTCTAATTTATCCCGTTATGACGGGGTGAGATACGGCCTTTCCAAGAACGGTGATGATGTGTTGGGCGATTATCTTAAGACAAGGGAAAAAGGTTTTGGCGACGAGGTTCGCAGGAGGATATTGCTTGGAACTTATGTCCTCTCGGCGGGTTATTATGACGCTTATTATGGACGCGCCCAAAAGGCGAGAAATTTGATGAAAAATGATTTTGAAAAAGTTTTTAGAGAGGTTGATGTTATTTTAAGTCCCACGACTCCGTCTCCCGCTTTCAAAATCGGTGAGAAAGTTGATGACCCCATAAAAATGTATTTGGAAGACATTTTTACATGCGCCGCTAACCTGACTGGTGTTCCTTCTATATCCCTGCCATCTGGCTTAAGCGGGAATCTTCCAACCGGCATCCAACTCATGGCGCCGTGGTTTGAGGAAAATAGATTGTTTGAGTTGGGTAAATTATTTGAGAAAAATCAATGATAAAAATTTATGTTTCTTAATTTAGATTATATTTACAGCAAAATCTACCATTTTTTTACCAGCATGTATGATTTTTTTGTTGGGTATAAGTCCGGTTTTTCGGATGCGTTATTCTGGATAAAAGTTTTTTCGGTGGTCATTTCAGGGGCTTTTATTTTTGGGATAATTTATAGTCTTGTGAAATTTTTTGAAATACGCAAAAAGAGAATGGTTGATTTTGCAAAAACTATTATAGAAGAGCCGATTGAGGAAAGGGCGAAAAGATGGGATAAAATTAAGAAGTACATAAGGTCAAACAACTCTTCTGATTGGAAAATGGCAATTATGGAGGCGGATAGTTTATTGGATGACATAGTTAAAAAGATTGGCTATAGAGGAGAAAACCTCGGCGAGCGTCTTTCTAAAATAAAACCGGTGCACTTGAACAGTGTTCAAGAGGCATGGGAAGCGCATAAAGTTAGAAACAAAATTGCTCACGAAGGGGACCGATACGAAATATCAAAAGGCAAAGCCGAACAAACAATAGAACTTTACGAAAAGGTGTTCAAAGAATTGGGGTATATTTAAAAATCCCCGATACAAGTCGGGGGTTTTTTTATTTGTCTTCCGTAAACAATACGTTGTATATGGAATCGGTTATAGGCGTGGTTAAACCTCTTTTCAGAGCATAGTCATGTACAGCTTTTGTGGTAGCGATTCCTTCGGGTATATTTTTTCCCATTTCTTTCTTGATATCTTCGTAATTAAAACCTTTTGCTATTAAAGTGCCGACGGTTCTGTTTCTTGAATGTTTTGAAATACTTGTGGTGACGAGGTCTCCTATGCCGGCAGGTCCGTAAATCGTTTCTTGTTTAACTCCAAAATGTTTACCCAGGTTCAGCATCTCTCTTAATCCTCGGCTTATGATATGTCCAGTATAGTTGTCTCCCAGGGCAAGTCCATCTGCTATACCAACAGCGATAGCTATAATGTTTTTGAAATATCCGCAGATTTCTACACCAGCAACGTCGTGGCTTGTGTAAACTCTGAAATAATTATTAGAAAATAATTTTTTAAGTTGCTTCAGAACTTCTTTGTGGCTAGACGCTATTACTGTTGTGGCTGGCTTTTTTTCAATTATTTCTTTACTAAGATTTGGTCCAGAAAGAACGGCTAGTTTGATTGGAGAGCGAATTTCTTCTTTTAAGACTTCCGACATTCTTTTAAATGTTTCTGTTTCCAATCCCTTGGTTGCGCTTACTACTACAGCGTTATCTTTTATATGTTTATTAATTTCTTTGGCTTGTTCTCTCAAAAATTGAGAAGGGATAGCTATTACCAGTATATTGGCGCTCTTTATGGCCTCGCGGAGGTTGTTTGTCGCATGATTTATAGAATCAGCGACTTCCTTCCGCCTTGCCCACAAGACGATATTTTGGTCCGGATTGTTTTCTATTAAAAGATTTGCAAGAGTTTTACCCCAGCTTCCTGAACCGATAACCGCAATCTTCATGAGGAGTTCCCCCTTTTTATTTTTTAAAGAAATATATTTCTGTTTATGTTACACTTTTTTTATTTTAAACAACAGGGCCTTTGCTTTTAATAATTTTGTATTGTTTTTTGGTTATGCTAGACTAGATTTGGTTTATTGAAAATTCAAATTAGCGCAAACAATGGAGAGGAGATTTTGAATGGGTGAAAAGATAGTTTTTCTGCATGGTTGGTTTTTTGAAAATTGGCTTTATGTTTTGATCAAAAGGAAAATAGAAAAGATGGGACAGACTGTAATAATGCCTGATTTAGGGCCGTGTCTTGAAGATGTAAATGAAATTGTAGTAAACCTTGAGAGATTTATAGAAGATAGTTTGTTGAAGGACTTTGTTTTGATGGGGCATAGTTTGGGTGGCATTATTGCTTTGTTGTATGAAAAAAGAAATCCCGGCAAAGCGAAAAAAATAATTGCTATCAATTCGCCGTTCGGGGGATCCCCATTTATTTTTTGGGGAAGTTTATTTTCAAAATCTGCGCAACAGATAATGCCCGGCAGTCAGTTTTTGAGACGATTAACAGAAGATCCGAGCGCTTTTAAATCAGATGTTTTTTGTTTCTACGCGGAGTTTGACGAGCTTATGTCGAAAGAATCCGCGCAACTTTCTTTTGCGAAGAATATTAAGATAAACTCCATGGGCCATATACTGTCGTTATATTCAGAATCTTTCATAGATTCTTTAAAAAAAATTTTATAAAACATAGACGCCACCTTGGTAATGGGGTGGCTTTGTTTTTTGTGGTAAAATAAATTTTTGAACAAAGAAACAATCCAATATTCTGCAGAATATTGGATTGTTTGAAGTAAAGTGATATACTGTAAAAATGAAGAAAAAAACAAAAACGGCAAAACAATTGGAAAGGCATTTTAAGGGTGCAGCAAACCACAGGAGGATAGAAATAATAAGATTGCTTGCTCAAAATGAAAACATGAATCTCGAAGAAGTTACCAGTGCTTTGAAGTGTAATGTAAAAACTATTTCAGAACACACACGCAAACTTGTACAAGCAGGACTTGTCAACAAAAAATACCAAGGAAGAGAGGTGGCCCATTCCCTGTCTCCGTATGGCAAAATTTTTTATAATTTTATTAAAACATTCTAATATTCTGCAGAATGTAAGAATGTTGTTAAAATAGGTTTATGAAAAAGCGGATAGTTTTAAAAATTTATGGAAGAGTGCAAGGGGTGTTCTTTAGAGACTCTACGAAAAGAAAAGCTGAAGAATTAGACCTGTTGGGTTGGGTTAGGAATGAAGCAGGTGGAGCTGTTCAGATTGTTGCCGAAGGCGAAGAGGAGAATTTAAAAAAATTAGTTGAATGGTGTAGGGATGGTGGTCTAGAATATGCTAAAATAGATAATATTGATATTGAATGGCAAAAACCATCTAATCAATTTAATAGTTTTGTGGTAAAGTAACTTTAATTTAATATGGCAGAGTATAATCCAAATAGAAGTCCGGCGTGGAATTACGGCGGAAATAACTGGAAATTAAGCCGGTCAAAAATTGACCTGTTTGTTGAGTGTCCGCGGTGTTTCTATATTGATAACAAATTAGGCACGAAGCGCCCGCCTATCCCTTCTTTTCAAATAAACAAGGCCGTGGATTATCAGTTGAAACAAGAATTTGATACTCACAGAGCAAAAGGAGTCCAGCATCCGTTGCAAGAAGAATACGGAATTGATGCCAAGCCGGCAGTTCATGAAAAAATTGACGAGTGGCGTGAAAACTTTAAAGGAGTCCAGCGCTTTCACGAACCGACTGGTTTTTTAATTTCGGGAGCGATTGATGATTTGTGGATAAATAGCGATGGGGAATACATTGTTGTTGACTATAAAGCGACGGCCAAAAATGAGCCGGTTAAGGAATTAAGCGGAAAGTGGCACGAAGGGTACAAGAGACAAATGGAGGTGTACCAGTGGCTTTTGCGAGGAAATGGCTTGAAGGTTTCAAATACCGGATATTTTGTTTACTGCACGGGAAAATATGACCAAAAAGCTTTTGATAAAGTGATTGAATTTGATGTTAATTTGATTTCTTATACAGGCAATGACTCTTGGGTTGAACCGACGATTTATGAAATTAAAAAATGTTTGGATGATGAAAAGATTCCTGAAGCAAATCCGGATTGCGATTTCTGTAATTTTTTTAAAAGCAGAAAAGAGCACGAGTTGAAATAAACACGCGCCTCTTTTTTGGCGAAGAAATCTACTTGCGTTTTTTGCCGGCCAACATCTTACGTTTTATCGCAAGTCGCTTTTTTGTCTTTTTTGAACGAGACGTTCTCATTTTTCCTACTCCTGTTGCTCTTTTTGCCATATGTGTAATTATATACTAAAATGAATAAATTATAAGACTTAATAAAAAATTATATGGAAAATTATGTGAATGAGAAATTTAAGGATATAAATTTTAAGAAATTTGCTAAATATATAGCGATTGGTTTAATTGCTATTATTATTCTTTTTGGCAGTTTCGGCACCATCGGTGCGGGAGAACGGGGAGTGCTTCTTCAGTTTGGAGCAGTCAAAGATAAAATTTTTGATGAAGGACTTTACATTAAGATACCCATTATCCAAGATGTTGTGAAAATAGATGTGAAGATTCAAAAAGATGAAATTCCCGCCAGCGCGTCCTCCAAAGACTTACAGATAGTAACATCTAAAATTGCTCTTAATTATCACCTTGACCCCAATTCAGTAAATAAAATTTGGCAGGAAATAGGGAAAAATTATAATACCCGCATTATCGCCCCGTCTATTCAAGAAGCGGTAAAATCTGTAACCGCAAAATTTACCGCCGAGGAGCTCATCACAAAGAGAGAAGAAGTGAAAGAAAAAAT
>JAHISW010000057.1 GCA_018817995.1 Patescibacteria group bacterium
TGGTTTTCGCAAAATTTTTTTATTTGGATAATTTTCTGCTACTGTTTTTACAATAAGTTCCTCATTCAAATTCATTACATCTTCTCTGTTGACGAAAGACATTTCTATATCAAGTTGGGTGAATTCAGGTTGCCTGTCTCCCCGCGTATCTTCATCGCGTAAGCATTTTGCAACTTGAAAATATTTCTCAAACTGCGATACCATCAAGAGTTGTTTAAATTGCTGGGGCGCCTGAGGAAGAGCGTAAAATTTTCCTGTTTGTAGTCGCGAGGGCACAACAAAATCTCTGGCTCCTTCGGGCGTCGATTTTGTTAAAAGAGGTGTTTCTATTTCAATAAATTCTTGCTCTATCAAAAAGTTGCGCGCGGACTGTATAAATTGGTGCCTTTTTCTTATGTTTTCTTGCAATCGTTTGCGTTTTAAATCCACATAGCGATATTTCAAGCGAATTTCTTCATTAATTTCTCGTCCGTCAGTATTGATTTCAAAAGGAGGTGTTTCTGATTGGTTCAGAATATTTAAACTTGTTGCCTGCATTTCAATTTTGCCCGTTTCTATTTCTTCATTTATCATTTTTTCGGGCCTCTCGTTTATTGTTCCTTCAATTTCAACAACATCATTATTTCGTAATGTATCAGCTTTACTTAAAAGTTCTTTGTCTTCTGGAGTGAATACAATTTGCAAAATTCCACTGGTATCCACAAGGTCAATGAAAACAAGTTTTCCATGGTCTCTGCGCGCGCTTATCCAGCCGTCAATTTTTATTTTTTCTCCCGCTTTTGCTTTGTTTACGTATGTTCTTTGCATATTTAGTTTTCTTTAATCCCGCCCAGCGGGATAAATTGGTAATTCAACAAAAAAGGCGCTACCCTTTCCTTCTCCTTTGGATTCTGCCCAAATTATACCCCCATGGTCTTCAACAATTTTTCTTGCCACATAAAGTCCGAGTCCTGTTCCTCCCGTATGCAGGCGAGAGACCCCCTTTGCTCTTGTGAACTTTTGAAACAAACCAGGTAGTGTTTCTTTTGAAATGCCGATACCCGAATCCTCTATTTTTAGCAATACAATGTTTGTGTTTGGTTTGCGCGTCAAAAGCGCTTTAATAAACCCCTTCGGAGTATACTTGATAGAATTGTCTATTAAGTTAGAGACTACTTGCGTTATTTTATTTTTGTCTGCGGTAATGTTAAAATCCGTTCCTTCTGTGGCAAATTGCAAGTCTAGTGTTTTTGCCTTTTTATTGTTTGTGGCAAAGTCAGTTATTGTTTCATCTATAACCTTTTTAAAATCAAAATTAGAAAATTCATACTTCATTTTTCCCATTTCTATGCGACTGACATTTAAAAAGTCTTCTATCATTGTCGCAAGGCCACCACTTGATTGGTATATTTTATCCACCACCTCTTTTATTTTCGGTGACAAAACGCCGTAATCCTCTTCTAAAAGCATAGATGAGTATCCCTTCATCGCTGTTAACGGGGTGCGTAGTTGGTGTGAAGCAATTGATAAAAATTCTGATTTTGCCTGGTCTAATTTTTTAAGTTCTTCGTTGACCCCCCTTAATTCTTCTGACAGCTTGGATAGTTGTTCCTTTGTTTTTATTTCGTTCAAAATGCTTCTAATAATCAAAATACTTATTCCTACAACTCCCATAAATAGTCCAAATTTTAGAATAAACTCTATTTTTGTTTTTGAAAGAAGGGCGTCAACTAAAACAAAGACTGACATTAGCGCGCTGAAAAGTTCGACAGAAATGACTTTTATATTAAATAAATGATGTTTGAATATTGCATAAGTCGCAAAAACGACAAAAAAGATGGAAAGGAACGGACCCAGCCAGTAGTGATTAAATATTCCAAAAAAAGGCCAAATGATATTTATTACAAGCCCTATGGAAAGTGACACAATTGTGCCAATGCCAATGTATAACAATTGGACTTTTTCTAATTTGCTTTTTGTTTTTAGGGATTTTTTAATAAGAAAATAGTAACTTAAAAATGCTGATAGCAGTATATAAAGACTGTAACAGGGGTATAAATTACCGAAAGATATACTTGAGTTGCTGACACCGGCATAATCTCTTGTTGTTTGCACTATGTTTTCTGTAAAAACAATAATGTAAATAAACAAAACAGATATTATCAATAAAGAAAAAAGAAACTTTTTGTTAAGTTTAATATTTCCGCCCGAAAAGGTATAAGAAAAACATACGAAAGCCGTTAGTATCATAATTCCCGCAACATGAAGCCCCTTTGTTCCTATCGTGAAAAGAACCGGCTGGGACGCGTTTAAAAATATTATAGTTGAAGCGATCCACAAACCTGCTCCGCACGCGGATAGAGAAAGGAAAACACTGCTTTGGGTGCGACTTCTCAAGAACAGCAACGTAGACAAGACGGCAATAGTAAAAAAAGATATTCCCAGGAGGATGTTTATTGTTGTAAAATACATGTTTTTATTTGTTGTTTTCTAGTTTTTTTATAAAATGCTCGGCTCTTTTTTGTACGAAATTTGGTTCAAGTTTGAAATTTTCCACTTCTTCTTCACCCAATATATCTTTAGTGTTTTTCATATCATAAGTGTTACATCCTGCCATATAATAATTATAGTAACTAATTCTTTTGGCCATTTTTTTGAAACCGGGAATTAAAGAACCCATGAAGCAGAAATACCAAAAATAAAACTTGACCAAAAACAATGGCGCCCTGAAAAGAAAAATTTTTATGCCAATCGGTCCAAATGTTTGTTCGGCGACTGTTTTTATGGAAAAGGGCGAAGGATTTGTTATATGAAAAGTTTTTCCAATAGAATCCGGGTTGTTTGAAATTTTATTCATCCATTTTGCAACCACATCAACCGGCATTAAATTTAGAAAAGTATTTTTTGAATATAAAAACGGTATTTTTATTTTTCTATCTTTTGCCATCTTTTTTAATTTATACAAAGAATACACCATTGCGTAATAACCAAAAAGGTTTGCTGTTTTTCCTGACGAATCTATTAAAATACTCGGCCTGAAAATGATAAAATTATTTTTATCATTCATTCTCCCCCAATCCTGGACTATTTTTTCCGCGTGGAATTTACTCTCTTCATAAAAATTATTAAATTTTTTCGGCTCAATAAGCTCGTCTTCCAGTATTTGCCCTGGGCGTTGTCCGTGGACATAAGAGGTGCTTACATAATAAACAGGCGCTTTTATTTTGTCCGCAAGCCTAAGAACTTTTTTTGTTCCTTCTATATTTGTGCTGAAGACTCTGTCCTTGTCTTCTTTTTTGAAACTTAAATCAGCCGCCAAGTGCCATATTCCATCTATTTTGCCGAGTGTTTCTATATTTTTTATGCCCAAACAATCTTTCTGCAAGTCAATTTCCAGGGTTTCTATGTTTTCCGTGGGCGTCGCGAGGTCCAGTTGCGCTAGCGCCTCTTTTGCCCTTTGCCTGAAAGGGATCCCATTTTTTGACCTGCCCAAAAATATTACCCGGTGACCGTTCTTGATAAGTTCTAGGCTCAAAAAAGACCCCAAAAATCCAACACTACCCGTGAGTAAATACGTTTTATTCATTAGTTAAATTATATCCTAAATTACCAAAAAACAAAAAGCCCCCACTAAAAGTGGGGGTCTGGTTACGGTTATAGACAACATTTGGCTAATTTTGTCGCGCCCAAAGTGATCATGGACGACATAAGCGCCAAGATGACGATAATAGGGGTTAACAGTTTTATTGTTGTTTCCATCTTTCTCTCTCCTCCTTTCTTTGTTTATTTTAATGTTCTATATAAATCCTCGATAATACTTCTCATATAACCAGAACCATCTTCGTTTGTCAAGCCTTCCGGCAACGAAAATACTTGGCCGAATTTTACAAAATATTTCTTGCGAACTCCTTTGTGACCAATCTTTAGAGCAATCGGAAGTATTTTGGTTTTTGTAATTAAGGCAAGCGCGGGCGCCCCCCTTTTGAATTGTCCTATTTCATCTTCGTGAACAATTTTTCCCTCGGGAAAAAGAAAAACTATTCCGTTATTTTTCAAAATATTAATCGGGACCTCGAGGGCTTCTTTCAATTCTACTCCTCTTACTACAGAGAAGACCCCAAACAACGAATAGACCAATTTGATAATTCCGGTTTTTTTTAAAAGTCTTAAACCGGGATGATTAAAAACAGCAATCTCCCCCATTATTCTAATAGGATGAATGTTTGTTGAGATTGGCGTGGCAGCTCCTAAGGCAAATGGGTCAAGAAAAAATTTGTGGTTGCCAATAATCAAAAGTGGTCCGGAAAGATTTTTAAGATTTTCTTTTCCTTCCACTTTCAATCTGAAAAATATCTTGAAGAAAGGTTTAACCAGAAAAAGCCCCAATATTTTATGTATCCACTTCATATGGATATATTAACACACCTACTAGGTACTGTTTATTGACAACAACGCAAAAATATGTTAGCTTGTCTTAAGAAGGAGGTGTCAGAATGGCAAAAGAAGAGAAGAGGTTTAGAGGCGTGGCTTCTATACACGAAAGTGGCCCATGGGGAGAGTATTATACTTATGCTGTCTCCGAATTGCAGGCGGAAAGAAATATCCGCCACCAATACAATGAAGAGCACGGACGTAGCCCGTGGGCATTCGTCCGAGTGGAGGACGTCCGTGAAATTAAGTGAAAAGCCGTCAGAAGTGACGGCTTTTTGTTCATCTGTGGGAAGTCGGACTTCCCACA
>JAHISW010000058.1 GCA_018817995.1 Patescibacteria group bacterium
AAACTGATATTAGTATTTCTACAGACGACAGAAGAAGACATTTTTATGTAATAGGCCAGACCGGTACAGGGAAGTCTGTTTTGATGAAAAACATGTTGTTGCAAGATATCAAAAACGGGGAGGGCGTTTGTTTTATTGACCCCCACGGTTCCGATGTGGAAGATATCCTTGGACAAATTCCGGAGGAAAGATGGGAGGATGTTGTGTATTTCAATCCGGGAGACGTTAAAAGGCCGTTGGGTTTGAACATGCTGGAATATGATGCAAATTATCCGGAGCACAAAACGCTTGTTGTAAACGAGCTTTTAGAGATTTTTGATAAACTTTATGATATGAGGGTGGCGGGTGGTCCGATGTTTGAACAATATTTTAGAAATGCCGCTTTATTGGTTATGGAAGATCCGCAATCGGGCAGTACACTTTTAGAAATTTCGCGCGTTCTAAGCGATGAGAGTTTTCGTCAGTTAAAACTTTCGCGCAGTAAAAATCCGATAGTTAATGATTTTTGGATTAAGACAGCCCAAAAAGCGGGAGGAGAAGGATCTTTACAAAATATAGTTCCTTATATAACAAGCAAGTTTGACACATTTCTTGCCAATGAAATAATGCGACCCATAATAGCGCAGGAAAAATCGGCCTTCAATTTCCGTGAAATTATGGATGAGGGCAAAATATTTTTGGTTAATTTATCAAAAGGAAGAATTGGGGAAACGAACGCCTATTTGTTAGGTATGATTTTGGTTGGGAAGATTTTTATGGCGGCGATGTCTCGCGTTGATGTTCCCGAAGAACAAAGAAGAGACTTTTATTTTTACATTGATGAATTTCAAAATGTTACCACAAAATCAATAGCATCAATTTTGTCTGAAGCGCGCAAGTATCGCCTAAGTCTCTTGATTGCCCACCAGTTTATTGGGCAACTGGAAGAGGGTATTAAAAAAGCTGTTTTTGGCAATGTGGGTTCAACGGTTGCTTTTAGGGTAGGGAACGAGGATGCCGAGTTTGTGAGCAAGCAGTTTGAGCCCGTTTTTTCTGTTGAAGACCTGATAAACATACCGAATTACAATGCCTATGTTAAGCTTTTAATAAACGGCAAAACATCAAGACCTTTTAATATACAAACGCTTCCTCCCGGAAAAAGCGACCCAATTGTCGCAGAAAAAGTTAAAGAATTGTCTTCTCTGAAATTCGGCCGTCCCACCGGCGAAATAGAAAGAGAAATAAATAAAAGATTTTTAACGACGAATAACCAATAACGAATAACTAATTTTAGTTTTCTTGAATGTCTGGGGTTCTTAAGAAATTGAGCCCCATTGAAGCTATCGCTGCCAGTAAAAACAAGTATTGAATGGGCAAAAATAGTGAAATTACAACAGCCATAAGCAACGAAATTACTCGTCCTGAATTGATGGCCATTTCGCGCAAAACGGTAAATTCATCCACGTAATGCCCCCTGTCTGCTGAAATTTCGTAGGTCAGCGTATCAAAGGGTGTTCTTGTAAAAATTCTCATCAAGTTGTGAAAAGCTCCTATTACAAATATTTGCAAAGCTGTGTCTATGAAAATTTTAACCAGCCAGCTTATTGCAGAAAAAATACTTCCAAATTTAAGAACTTTTTCTTTGCGCGCGTTTTTATCAATTTTTTTACCCAGCGCTAATTGCAAAACCACAGATAATCCTATAATCAAAGTAGATAATATACCTATTTTTAGATAATTTCCCTCAAGTAGCTGAAAAATGAAGATAGGCCATATTAAAATTACAGCGCTTGTTTCTGCCCCATCTGCCATAAAAGCGACCAACTCTCTTCTGTGTTTTTTAGAAAAAAAGTTTTTTAATGTTTCAAGATAATCCCAAGAAAATTTTTCTCTTGTATGGGGCAGGGTTAAATAGGGAATGCTGGATGTAAGATAAAGTATTATTGCTGTTACAAAAAGAGCGTCAAATCCAAATTTACTTATAACAAAACCGCCAATGAGGGGAATAAAAACCCCTATTGTTTCTCTTGTAACTCTCAAGGCGCTTATTTGTCTAGCTCTGTTTTTCTTGCTTGTAAATTTAGCGAAATCAACATGATAGGGAATCCAGTAAAAAAGTCGGTACAAGGAAACGGTTACAAGTATGAAGGGAATAATAAGTAGCAAATTATTTTCATCAATAAAATAAAAAAGAGCCCAATATATTGCGCCTAAAAAAACACTCAATCTTAATGCCCGCCTAAATCCAAATTTATTTAAAAACCTAACACCAAAAAACAACACAACAATATATAAAAAATATCCTGTCGCGAAATATAAAATTGTGTATTGAATGTTTTGCCCGAGAAGATTGTATATGAAAATGGGCAGAAACAAACCCAAAAGACCAGTCGCCACCATCACAATTGCCTTGCCTGTGTATAAAGAAACAAATCCATGCGAAACCCTGCCGTCAAAATAATTTTTCATTTTTTTATTATAGCACATTCTTGCTTTTTTATTTGTTTTATTGTACTTTTACAGGTAGAAAACAAAACAAGGGAGGGCTTGAAATGGAAGAAAAAAAGAAAGAAACTCATTCTTTGAAGTCAAGAAGGTCAATAGACCTCAATACTGTGACATTTTCAGAAGTTCCAAGGTACGGAAGATTTATAAGGATTTTGCACGAAAGCGTATCTAATACAGAAGAGTATCCGATGTACATTAAGGTAGGAAACAGGACGGCGGTGACTTTGTCCGGTAAGTCAGTGGGAATAGATGGAAACGAACTAGTCATTATTGTCGTATAATACAAAAAAGAAGAAGCCGGGGTTTGCCTCGGCTTTTTAATTTGTTAATTATGTATTAAAATATAATGTATGAAAAAAGATTATTTGATTTCAATTATTGTTGGGCTTGTGACCGTTCTTTTTGTTTTGCCATCTTTGAGGAATATGGAATTTGGAGGATGGCTTTTTATAGTAGCTTTATTTTTTATCATTCCTATTTTTTGGGTGCTCGGTTTATTTTTAGGAAAAATTTTAAGCAGATGGCTTTCTTTTATATATCAATTCGCGAAGTTTGTTATAGTGGGATTTTTGAACACCGCTATTGATTTTGGCGTTCTGAATATTTTGAGTATGATGACCGGTTTAACCAGCGGTTTTTTGGTGGGAGGAGTGAATATTCCTGGTTTTACACTGGCGGCCATAAATAGTTATTTTTGGCAAAAATTCTGGGTGTTTAGAAAGAAAGAGGTCCAAGGCGAGAAAACAAATTATAGTGATTTTATTACTTTTGTCGCGGTTGTTTTAGTGGGAGTTTTTATAAACGGAGGTATTGTAGTGCTTCTTACCACATATGTACATCCTTTTGGGGGGCTTTCTCCTGAAAGATGGCTAAATGTTTCAAAAGTTATTGCCACGGCGGTGTCTCTGATTTGGAGTTTTCTCGGATTTAAGTTTCTGGTTTTCAAAAAATAAAATTTTTATGACCCAAGTTATCTATCGCAAA
>JAHISW010000059.1 GCA_018817995.1 Patescibacteria group bacterium
AATCTAGCTGATATTGTCTATGAAACGGGTCTAGCTAGTTTGTTATTTGATTCTGGTCCCAGTGGTGGTATGTCGGTTGTTTCTTGGGAAGAGGTGGAATAGTATTACTCTTGTCATATGTCTTGCCATGGCGATAAGTCCCATAGAATCCATTTTGTTTTTAAATTTTCTATTTTTAATTGAGGATAAAATATTTTCGGCGTTTTTGTTTTCGGCGTTAATTAAAGTATAACCTCTTTTTAAATCTTTCAGAGAGTGTGTGTCTGATGTGGCGATAATTGGCTTGTTGTGTTTTTTTGCTATCCTTATAGCCTTTTTATTAAAATTGAAAAATTTATTTGAAAAAACGGATAGCTCAATAGCATCAAATAGGTCTATATTTTCAACTAATTTTTTTCCCAGACTTTTTCTGCTCCAAACAAAGGGGTGAGGCGCGATGATTAAAATTTTGGGATTATTTTTTTTGTAGATTCTCAATTCTTCCATACTTCTTATGTTTTCTATTTCTTTGTCACAATTTATTATCACAACGTGCTTGTCCTCTATGGTGGCCTCAATGCCGGGGAGGAGAAGTATATTTTTTTTGTTGGCGTATTCCTCGTATTCCTTTTTGTGAACAAGTTTTGTATGGCATGTAAAGGATAAGGCCCCAAAGCCAAGTTTGTTTGCATGGTCTATTGCTTGGTAAGCGCTGTACGAGAGATTGTCCAAGGGGTCATCACCCGTGTGAAAATGCAGGTTCGTTTTTATTAGCATTGTATATATGATAATGTATTGTAAAATTTTTGGAAATATCGCATATTATTAATAGTTTGAAAAAATAAAAAAGCCCTAAACCCAAGGGGTCGGGCAAGGGAGGGAAAAATGGAATATGGTTTTTTGAGATTGTTTTTGAGAACGCCATTTGCGAGACCTTTTGTTAAGCGTTTTGTCGCGGGGGAAACTATTGAAAAAGGAATGGCAGTTGCCGAAAAATTAAAAAAAGAAGGATATAAAATAACGCTTTCTTATTTAGGTGGGGAACATCTTACTGACCCGAAAGAGATAAGAAACGCTTTCTGCGCTCACAGCAATCTTTTGACCGAAATGACGCGCGGTGGTTTACACCACGACATAGCCATAAAACTTTCCCAGTTCGGTTTGTTTTCGGAAATTCACAGACAGTGGGAAATTGTTTTCTTTCAAAGATTGAAAAATTTTGTCAGAAGAGCGGAATTGAATAATGTTTTTGTTTGGGTTGACGCGGAAGAGTTGAAATTCAGAGAAAAAACATTTGAAATTATTTCTCACTTGCATTACGACAATCTTGGTGTTTGTGTTCAGGCTTATGCCAAGGATTCTCTCGATTTTTTACAGAAAAATCTGCGACCCAATCTTGCGGTTAGAATCTGCAAGGGAGCGTATAAAGAGAATGAAGAGGGAGTGTTTACAAACAAAAAAGAAATCAGGTATTGTTTCCTGGATTTGGTCGGGCATTGCGTTGGTGAAGGGGTGCCAAGAATCCAGGCTGCTACACAAGACAAATATCTGATTAGATATTTGACCGAAAGAATAAAGGGGTTTAAAAACGTGGAGGTTGCGGTCCTTTTGGGAAGAGACAAAATTTTTGCGGACCTGGTTTATGTTCCTTTTGGCCCAAAATGGGAAGATTTTATTGTAAGAAGAATTCAAGAAAAACCATCGTATCTTTTCTTGCCTTTTAAAAATTAAAAAATAATTTTTTTAATTTTAATCATGCTACACTTACTTGCTATCGCGGATAAGTGTAGTTTTTTTATTTATATTTTTTGAGTAAGTAGTTTCTGTTTTTGTAGAAGGCGTGGGCTTGTTGGCGTATGAGGTATTCAGATTCTTCGTGATTTTTTTCAAGTGTTTTTTTGATGAAACTGACTATTCGCGCGAAGTATAGGGGACGCAAGGTCCTGATGATTTTTTGTTTTTGTCTTGAGGTGTCATAGGCGTAGAACATATCATACATTATTTTTGTCCAGGAACCCATGTCAATATTTAGTTTTTTGTCCTTAAAAAACATCTTTTCTATTTTTCTATAATTGTTTGGCGTTAGACACTTTTTTAATGTTTCATGGTGGAGGGAAAATTCAAATAGGGCTCTCTCTTTTAGGAGTTTGTAATCAACAGCCAATTTTTGGGGACTTGTTGTTTTTTTGATTTTACAAATGGTCGGGAGTGTCGTTTCTTCAATTCTTTTTAACCAAAGTTTTTTGTTTTTGGATAGGTTTTTGAATAAGGTTTCGGTTACTTGCA
Organism: Patescibacteria group bacterium; assembly: GCA_018817995.1. GTDB lineage: Bacteria > Patescibacteriota > Minisyncoccia > JAHISW01 > Tagabacteraceae > JAHISW01. The sequence goes on from JAHISW010000059.1 coordinate 2,266, forward strand.
TAAACATCGGACCCAGTTTTGGCGCGCTTGGTTTATGTGATTTTATGCCCAAGTCGGCTTGGCATATTTTGTAGCCTCCTTCTATCGCCCGCGTTGTCATGAAGATGTCAATCCCATATTGTAAAACTTGCTTCGTCCATTTTTGTTTTAGCCAGTGTTCGCAAAGTCTGGCAGAAAAACCCATATCTCCTCCTATTGGCTGACGGATATTAAATCCCAAAAGCCCAAACAGCACAGGATAGCAGATATTATTTGTGATAGATCCGTCATATTCGTTTCTGCTATAAATTGGAGCAACAAAGTCGTGACCAGAAAAAACAGGAGACAGGAGACACCTTACCCATTCGGGCGAACAATTGTTAATATCGGCGTCTATAATCATCCCCGCTTCTGCATCCAGACTTTTCATTTTTTTGAAAAGATTTAATATATTATTCCCTTTTCCGAGGATACTTTCCGGGGTGGAAATGTATATTTTGGGGGTTATTGTCTCTGTTTTTAAAAAAACTTTTTTAGTATTGTCCGGAGAGTTGTTGTCGACATTTATTATGACCGCCTTCTTGTTTGGAAAATATTTTTGAAGACCCTTGTCAATTTGTTTTACGACGTTACTTATGGTATCGGATTCGTTGTGCGAGGGTATGCCAACAACGATATCGGTCTTTTTAATTTTTTGGAGGTTAGTTTCTTTCATATGGGTTTCATTATATAATACATACTATGTGTTTGGCTACTCCACAAAAAATTATAAAAATTGAAGGAAACAAAGCCACGGTTCAATCAGGGGAGCATACGCACGAAGCGGATTTGTCTCTTCTTAAAGACGCGAAAGTTGGAGAATATGTTTTGGTTCATGGCGATATGGTTTTAAACAGGCTTGAAAAAGAAGAGGCCAAGCGTATATTAAAGATGATTAATAAATTAGATTGTAATTGTCATGAATAAAAATAAAGGCGTGTTTCTTGCTTTTTTAACTGCCATAATAAGCGGGTTCGCGGTTTTTTTCAATAAGTTTGCCATGTCATTTTGGACAAACTCTTCTGTTTTTACAACAGCGAAAAATTTGATTGCTGTTTTGTTTTTGGTTTCTCTGCTCTTGCTGTTGGGAAAAATAAAAGATCTGAAAAAATTATCCAAAAAACAATGGTTTCAGCTGATTGTTATCGGTTTTGTCGGAGGCTCAATTCCTTTCCTTCTATTTTTCAAGGGCCTGTCTTTGTCGTCATCCATATCGGCCACCTTTGTTCATAAAACGCTTTTTGTCTGGGTTGCGCTGATGGCGGTTTTCTTTTTGAAAGAAAAAATATCAAGTTTACAGTTTTTGGCGATCGGCGTTCTTTTTGCAGGGGTTTATTTGTTCGCGGACCCTTTCCGGCTCCATCTTGGCTACGCAGAACTTTTGATATTTTTGGCAACTTTGTTGTGGGCCATTGAAAATGTAATTGCCAAAAAGATTTTGAAAGACCTCTCTTCCTTGACGGTCGCTTGGGCTAGAATGTTTTTTGGCTCCATGTTTTTGTTGGCTTTTCTTGTTTTTTCGGGGGGTATGGGTGCTTTAGCGGTTTCTTCTTGGTCGCAGATAGGCTGGTTGTTTTTTAGTGGACTTCTTTTGTTTGGCTATGTTATTACATGGTACTCGGCTCTTAAGCGCGCGCCGGCTACGGTGGTGACTTCAATTCTTGTGTTGGCTGTGCCTATTACGGCTTTGTTAAATAATAAAGTGCTAATTTTGCCGACCGCGCTAATGGTTTTCGGGGTTTTTCTTATTTGCGGATTGTTTAAAAAATTAAAAATTATAAATTCATTTAAAATTAAAAATTTAAAATTAAAAATTTAAACATGAACGGCATGTTCATGTTTTTAAAATACGCTCAACCGCCTAATTTATTGGGATACTGCGGGCCCAAATCTTTGTCTATTGAAAGAGGTTCTCTTTTGCAGTTTGAAGGCGCTGTTCCGTATCTTCGGCTTATTGCGCGCGCGAATAATATAAAAGATGAATTTGACGAGCGGGTGGTTGAAGCGTACTGGTTGGGGAATGATTTGTTGAAAAATGTTTCGAATAAAAATTTATATCGTAGTGTTGAAGAACGTTTTAGAAAAAAAATGGGCAGGAAAGATTGGAGATGGCTTATGGCCGAATCCATTCCCGAAGCCAAACCGCATCATGTTTTTCATGTTTTTGATATTTATCGTAGGGCGGGGCTTTTGCGCTCAGGAGCAAAAGATAAAATTTTGGAGACAATAAATAGTTGTCGCATCGGCTGGGGTAGGGTGGTCGCTACTGAATTAAATACTGAATTAAATACTGAGCACTTTCCGCTTGTATTCAAGGGTAACAAATTGCAGTTTGGAGAAAAGATAATAAAAAAAATTATATCTTTTGATTCATCAATAAAAGCGGGTGATGAAGTGTCTTTTCATTGGAATTATGTTTGCGACAAAATAACCTCGCAACAAAAGCGGAATTTAATCTATTGGACGCAATATCATCTTGATATTACAAATCAGACTATTTAATTAATGCGTTGAGCAGGTTTTGAGATTCTGTCAAATTGCGGTATTATCATAGTATGGAAAAGGAAGCGATTATAAACGAAGTTGTTGGAATAGTCAGGAGATATTTACCGGAAGGATATAAAATTTATCTTTTTGGTTCTTGGGCGAAAGGCAATGCTCTTAAAACATCTGATTTGGATGTTGGAATTTTAGGAGAAACGGCGGTAAGTGATGATATTATGACTAAAATTTCGCGAGAAGTTCAAACAATTTCAACTCTGCGAGGTATTGATGTAGTTGATTTGAGGGAGAAATCAGATAATTTTAGAAAGGGTATTTTAAAATACGCGAGATTAATTAAAGGGTAATTCACAAAAACAAGATGAATGATATTTTAAATTCGTATTCAAAATCTTTAAGGCGGTTTGAGGAAATTCTTAAAAAAGAAAAATCAATTGAAACCAGCGACTCGGCGATTAAAAGGTTTGAGTTTACTGTTGAATTAGCGTGGAAAACAGCGCAGAAATTTTTGCGGGAGCAAGATATTGTTTGTCGTTCTCCGAGGGAGTGTATAAAAGAATTATTTAAATTTGGATTAGTGGACGACGATCCGCGATGGCTCAAAATGTTTGATGACAGAAATTTGACGGTGCACACCTACGATGAAAAAACAGCTGAAGAGGTTTATGAACGTTTGCCTCAATATCTTGAAATTTTGCAGTCGTTGGAACAAAAACTTTGCGAACATTAATGCGTTGAGCAAGTAATACAAGGGTCATAAGCCCGAACGAGCATCTCTAGGAGGTGCTTTTTTTCTTTTTGGCTTTTGTTTTCGTGTTGCTCCAAAAGAGCGTTGGCGCTTTTTTCTATTGAAGTTAAATTTTGCACCGTGGGAGTGATGATGTTGGCGTATGTTATTATTCCTTTATCATCCCAATGGAGCTCGTGGTAAAGACCTCCGCGAGGCGCCTCAACAACTCCAATACCTTTGGAATTAGCGAGGTTGAACCTCGGTAATTTACTATCGAGGTTCAACCTCAATAGTTGATTTAGTAATTTTTCAGCCCGTTTGTGATAAATCAAAATTTCAATTGCTTGAGCCAAGTTGTTGTGAAATGGATTTTGGAAATCAATCTTCACGTCACCCGATGACCAAGAGATTGACGTTAATTTTGGGTCATCGGGTGACAAAAAATAGATACGCGCAAGGGCCCCCACCATTATTTCCCTTCCTTTGTATGTTCCAAACTTCGCCGTTGAGTAGCTTCTTATTTTTTCCGTGATATTTTCTTTGTAATTTTTTACCGAAACATCTTTTACCTTATTTGATTTTATTAAGCCGTTTTCTTGGGCGACGAATTCCAAATCAATTTTTAATTCAGGGAATTTTATTTTTGAGCATAGTTTTAAAGAATGTTCCGCCGATTTTCTTGTTTTTTTGATTTTCTCAAGAAGTTTTTCCATGTCTTCTTTTGTCGGTGTCTTGTGGAATCCCCCGATGGTGGTTGTTGTCGGGTGAATATTTCTTCCCGCCACAACTGTCGCCATTTCGTCGGAAACTTCTTTAATGTCCAGAGCGGCCTTGAAAGACTTCGGGTCTTTTTTTGCTAATTCTGTTCCTCTATCAATTCCCAAATAGTCGGGCAAAGATAAAAAGAATAAATGAAGCGCGTGGCTTTGCATCATTTGCGCGCAAACCATTAGGTCGCGGAGAAGTTTGGAAGTTTCGTTTATTTCAATTCCGAGTCCGTCCTCGCATGCCCGTAAAGACGCAAGGTTATGGGCGATAGGGCAGACTCCGCAAATTCTCGGGGTTATCCAGTGGGATTCCTCAATTGTTCTTCCCACAAGCAATCCTTCAAAAAGGCGCTCCCCTTCATGGATGTGTAGTTTTACTTTGCTTGCCCCGCTCGGCGGGGTCCAGTCGGTCTCTAGACTTCCATGCCCCTCAATTTTTGTTATGTATTTATCCATTATGTTTGCCATCTTTTTATTTTATTAATATTTATATTGATTATAGCATAAAAAAACAAGGGGTCTCCCCCTTGTTTAGATTTTAAAATTTTTTTATTTTTGCGTCTCTTGTGCTTTTTTTAATTCCAGCAGGAGAAATATCCAAAGTTTTTAATTCTTCTTTTTCTTTTATACTGTCTCCAAAACGCCTAATAGCAAAAAAATAGAGAGAAAAGGCGCAAAGAGAAATAATTATCAGCCAGCCAATGATATGATACTGAACAAAAATATCGTAAGGCGCTTTTGGGTCTGCATGTTGGATTGGCCAATTGAGCCAAGTTAAAAATTTAGCCCAAAAATTGTCTATAAAGTTTTGTGGCGCTGTGTTTTTAAGTACTTTGAATAAAAAACCGGACACTCTTTCTGCCATAGAAGAACCTAAATTACAGACTGACATCAAAAGGGCAAAAAAAGTTCCCGCGATTTGTGTTGGGCAAAATTCTGCCGCCAAGACAAGCATCGTTAATCTGGCAAATTGATAAACAAAGACCATCACGACCGACAATACGATTGCTGATGTTTTGCCCATTAACAAAAAATTGGAAAGAATAAAAACAACACCGATAAACCCAGCCCACTTTAACAGATTTGCCAGGTTGGTTTCAATAATAAATTGTTTTTTCCAGAATATTTTTCTACGGGAAGTACTCAGAAACACCAATGCGCCCAAAAGACCCCCAACACTTCCTATTGTTTGGAGTGTGCCCATAAACATTTTAGAGAAACCTAGTGTGTATGTTTGGTAATAAAAAAATGGCGCAGCAGTGAGTCCTACACAAAAATCCCACCAAAACAAAAAAATAATACAAAAGAATATCATTTTATTGAGTAATTTTCTGAAAAGGAAACACAGAGAACCGAGAATCAGAAAAGGAGAAACAAACATTAGGAATGGCAATGTCTCCATTTCCATAGATACCATATTCAGGAAGAAGAGTATTGGAATGACGGACAAGACTATAGTAAAAACAATGATAGCTTCTTTGGGTGTAATGACTGATGCCGTTTCGGATTTTTTGGATTGTTTATAGTCGTGTTTTTTTTCCGGAACAAAAAATACGGCTATTATTAATACTGCGAATGAGGGAACAGCCATTGCTAAAAATATTTGTTGATAATTGAGGTATTCTGCAATCAGTCCACCACACAAACCCGACAATACAGCTGCAAGAGATATAGACGCCCACTGAACTCCTTGAAATTTATCAGTTAAACCGAGGGGTTTCCCTTTTTCAACCATTACCGCGTCGCACAAGACATCGCAAAAAGCGAAACTTACCGCCATCATTGCCAAAGAAAAAAGAAGCTGATTTTCGGTGTAATTACCGCATCCGGCTAAGTATAATGCGCAACCGATTCCTAACAATGCTGCAATCACATACCAACTTCTTCGTCTGTAACCTAAAATAGGAATAAAATCTGACAAAAGCCCGTAAAGTGGTTTTATGGCCCAAGGTATTAGAACCAACCCACGAAAATAAGCTAATTGTTCCTGATTAAAACCCAAATGGTCTCTCAGCATAAAACTTAAGGGTAAATAGAACAGACCAGAAATACCGCCTTGGCATATCCCTTGAATGAAATAAATGCCGGCAAGAAAAATTATCACACGCTTAACTAACAATCTGTATTCTTGATTATTGTCCAAAATCATCAATTCTGCCATTTTGACCTCCTTAATTATTTATTTTTCAACTTACTGTCCAGTTAAATCTTTTGAGTATAATTACATAAAAACTTTTAAATGTCAAAATAAAAATCCTCGTCTTTTTTATGTTCTCCCACACAAGTTTCGTAGTTTAATTTTTCTAAAATGATCTCCGAACATCTTTTGCCGAGAGATGGGGGAATGTTTTCCGGTGTTTGACACCTTGGGATTGTTTCTATGTATTTTTTACATTCAGACGAAAGAAAAAAAGGCCAATTTTCATTTTTTGGCAAGGGGCACAATATCGGCAATTCCGGTTCAAATGTTTCAGTTTGAGCCAGATAGCCGAAGCATTTGTTTAAATCAGCATTCGTTTTATTGTTTTTCGCTACCGTTGGCAGTCCGTATTCTGAAAACTCAAAAGTGGCTGAAGAATCGGGCTCCGCTTTTATGAATGGCTTCTCGGATTTTTCAGCTCCCCCTTGTATGTACCAAAGAATTCCAAGAAGAATGAAAAAGAGGACAACTATTCCGGCGTCTTTTCCGGGACTTCTTTCGCTTGGGGTTTCAATGTTGGGCATGTTTTTGTAATTATAATTTTTGATGCTTGGGGCAGAAAAAGGCGGAACGACCCGTTTCTTTAATCCTTTTTATTATACCCCCATCGTTCTTTGAACATTTCTCTCCTTCCTTTTGGTACGCCTTGTGAAAGTTTTGGTATCTACCCTTTTTACCAAAAGCGTCGCGATAGTCAACAACCGAGTCGCCTCTCATCCTAACACCTTGTTTTAGAATTTTTTTGATAGCTTTATAAATTTTTTCAAATTCCTCCTTTTTTATTTTCTGAATTTTTTTGAAAGGATGAATTCCGGCTTCCCAGAGAATTTCATTTGCGTATATATTTCCTATTCCGGCGATGATTTCTTGTTTCATTAATCCGTTTTTTATGACACCTTTCTTTTTTGAAAAAATTTCCTTAAATTTTTTGAATGTGAAAGTTTTGTCCAAGGGGTCGGGCCCGATGTCTTTTATGTCTTTTAAAGTGTCCAATCTGTCTGTTTCGCAAATTAAAACTTTAGCGAATTTTCTTATATCAGAAAGCGCGAGATGTTTTCCATTTGACAGAGTAAAAACAAGATGAATAAATCTGTCTTGAGGGTCGATCTTTCCGTACAGCATATGCCCCGTCATTTTTTGATGAATCAATAGGGTTTTATTTTCAGACAAATTTATCAAGATATTTTTCCCTTTTCTTTTTACATCCAAAAATTTTTTACCAATGACCATTTTTTTGAACTGGGCAAAACTTTCCGGTTGTTTAATCATTTTTTTGAAGTCGCACCAAACATCCCGAATTTTTAATTTGGGTAAAACTTTTTTTAAATCTGAAACGATTGTTTGTACTTCTGGTAATTCAGGCATGTGGTCTTAATTTTATTCTAAAAATAATATAAAATAAAGGTATGAAACAACGCAAGGCAGTCGCCCTGATAATTTTGGATGGTTTTGGTTACGACAAAAAAGCGACAGAGTCTCCTTGGCAGTCGGCCAACACTCCTAATTTTGGAGCAATAGAAAAATATTTTCCTTTCACTACCATACAAGCTTCCGGTTTGGCTGTTGGATTGCCTTGGGGGGAAGGAGGCAACAGCGAAGTAGGGCACTTGACCATGGGTTCGGGGAGAATTTTGTACAATCATTTGCCCAGAATTATAATGTCCATACACGATGGTTCATTCTCAAAAAACGAAGCTTTCTTAAAAGCGGTGGAACATGTCAAAAAAAACAAAAGTCGTTTACACCTTATGGGTCTTTTTTCTTCTGGTTCTGTTCATGCTTATGTTGACCATCTTTACGCTCTTTTGGACCTTGCGAAAGAAAACAATATAGAAAAAACAAATCTTCATCTTTTTACGGACGGAAGAGATGCGCAGATGCACGAAGGCGCGATTTTTATTAAACAGCTTGAATATAGACTGGAGAAACTGTATCCAAATGCAAGAATAGCTTCTGTGATTGGCCGACATTTTGCAATGGACCGCGACGGAAGGTGGGACAACATTGAGAAGACATATGGTCTTTTAACGGAAAGAAAGGGCGGAGAGTTTGATTTTACCTCTCTTTATGTGGAGGGTTGTTACAAAAGAAATATTACGGATGAATTTATAGAACCCGCTTTTAACAAAAACGCCGAGCCCATTCAGAATGGAGATGCTGTTATATTTTTTAACTACCGCGAAGACAGCGCCAGAGAATTAACCTCAGCTTTCATTAAAACCGGTTTTGATGAATTTCCCCGCAAAAAAATAGCCGACTTGGAATTTGTGACAATGACACAATATGATACCAGCCTTCCTTCTACTGTTGCCTTTCTTCCGTTCAAGGTTGAGAATCCTTTGGCTAAGGTGATTTCTCTTGCGGGGATGAGGCAGGTTCATATAGCCGAGACGGAAAAATACGCCCATGTTACCTATTTTTTCAATGGCGGAAAAGAAGAACCCTTTGATGGGGAAGATAGAATGTTAGTTTCCTCACCAGACACGTCGCATTACGATGAAGTACCCGAAATGTCGGCCTCGCAAATAACAGAAAAAATAATAAGTAGTATAGACGAGTATGATTTTATATTGGCGAATTTTGCCAATGCGGACATGGTTGGACACACGGGTAATTTTAATGCCTGCATTAAAGCCATTGAAGTTTTGGACAAATCTATAGGGGAGATAATTCCAAAAGTACTTGAGAAAAACGGCGTGGCTATTATTACTGCTGATCATGGCAATATAGAAGAAAAAGTTTATAAATTGACAGGAGAAAAGAGGACAAAACATACGACAAATCCGGTGCCCGTTTATTTGATAGGAAACGAATGGAAGAGGGAAGTTCCGCTTAAATCGTCTGAAATAACGGAATCTTACAAAAAAATAGAGGGAATGCTTACCGATATTGCGCCGACTGTCTTGGAAGCGCTTGGTGTCAAAGCGCCATCAGAAATGACAGGCAAAAGCTTGATTTCTAAATTGAAATAATTCATAATTGCATGACACAACACACAATAGTGGCCCCATCGTCTACCGGTTAGGACGCCACGCTTTCAATGTGGAAATCGGGGTTCGATTCCCCGTGGGGCCATAAACTGTCAATAGGAGGGTTGGCAGAATGGTAATGCACTGGTTTCGAAAACCAGCGGGAGAAATCCCTTGCAGGTTCGAGTCCTGTGCCCTCCGCCTTCGCCACGACGTAGCTTTAGCGAAGTCGGGTTTCGCCAAAGCTCTTGGCGTTTCAATTGATGATTTAATGAAATAATTATGGCTACAGACAAAAAGACAATTAAATCTTACGACGACTATGCTCTCAAATGGCAGAAGAGAAAACGAAGTGGCAAAAATATTGCTCACAAGTTTCTTGAAAAGCCAGCGATGTACAAAAAACTTCCTGATTTGAAAGGAAAATCTGTTTTATGTGTTGGTTGCGGAACTGGCGAAGAGTGCGAGCATTTAAAATCTCTCGACGTAGAAAAGATTGTCGGCGTTGATATTTCAAAAGGTCTTATCGAACTTGCGAAAAAGAGCTACCCCGATCTGGAATTTTTTGTAATGGATATGGAGAACCTGGATTTTCCAAAAAATTCTTTTGATCTAGTTTATTCAAGTCTAACGATGCATTACGTCGAGGACTGGACAAAAACCCTCAAGAGTATTCACGAAGTTTTGGAAGACGACGGGGTGTTCCTTTTTTCCACCCATCATCCCGTAAAATGGGGTGCTAAAACAAATCGTTCGGAAGAAAAAGGTTCTTTTCTGATGGGATACGAGAAATATAAAGATGGAAGGTGTGAAGTTTTCGGTGATTATCTTAACACCAGAAAAATTGATGATATTTGGTTCAATGAATTTAATGTAACCTACTATCACCGTTCCTTATCCGAAATTATTGGCGATATTCTAAAAAGTGGATTTAGGATTACTGATTTTATTGAACCAAAACCACTAGTGGAGGTTTCAAAAGAGAACGAGAATTTTTACAAAATTCACGACAAGATCCCTCTTTTTATGATTTTTGAATTGAAGAAAGAATCTAGTTGCCAAAGAAAAACTTGTCGCCGCTTTTAGCGGGACCCCGCCTTCTAAAATTTTAAATATGTGGCGGGAAAATTGTTAGCATTGTGGCGGTTCGGATATTTTCAAATACACACCGCCAGGTAAATTATCCACAACCCCTGCTATTGACTTATTTCTGTCATGGATTATATTGACAATGTGCTTGTGGGGCGTCAGCCCTATTCGGCTAAATCTTAAGCTGAAGGCAGGCATACAAAAACACCGCTCTTGTAAGCGGTATTTTTGTTTAATCTTCTTTTAAATTACCCTTGGCTTGGGATATGAATTTTATGTTCTTATAGTGACTTGTCATCCAAGCAGGGATAACGCTCCAAAAATGTTTTTGCCCATTGCCAATCTGACGCACTATCACTTTTGTTCTGAAGTTCTGAATGATAGCAACAAAACCCCAATACTTTACTGTTGTCGTTTCCTCAACTATTTTCTTAAACCGCTTTTTCCTGACTGTTGTTAAACTTTCATCATATTCTTGGTAAGTAGTTGAAATTTCAATAATGGTTCTTGCTTTCGGCAGGAGTTTGAATTTCGTTATCTGATTATTTTTATTCCGTTCGCGCCTTTTGCCTTTGTAAATCAGGTGGTTAAATCCTTCTGCATTAAAATGTACGAGTTCATTGTTCAAGACGGGACAACGAACAGCCCTAATTTTTTGGTAAAAGTTGTGAGTGTCTTCTCGTATTTTGTCATAATTGGAGATGTCCTGCATATAATTTGCAGTGTATGTTTTTTGTTGAAGAAAATCAATTGTGGTAGTGAGGTAAATTTGTTAAACTGCAGGTGGATAACAGAAGGTTCTTTGACATAGAAAGGAGTAGAAGATGAAAAAGAAATACGCGGTTTTTAAAAGAATTGGTGTTTGTTTTTTGACCTTGTATTTTGCGGTCACGTTCGTTTGGGGCGCGGTCTGGTATATAAAAGAAAATCAGATTTTTGTTTCAGACAAAGATGCGATGTCCCCCTGCTTTCTTCCTATTAGCAAAGCGAACGATTTATATATTAGAGCTCTAAAAGAAAGACCCTCGGATGTTAGCGCTTTTTCTAGCGGTTGGAAAGTGGCGTACGTTCATGGGGTTAATTTTGATTATATAAACAAGGGATATCTCCATTTGGGCGTTGTGACGGAAGAAGGAGAACAAATGAACCTTTTGATAAGAGAGGACAAGAAAAAAATCAAAAGATTTGTTCAGAGGTTTTCGTTTTTGATTGGTGTTCCTATTGTTGCCTTTTCTAACCACATTGAAAATAAAGTGTATTCTTTTAGAGAATTGGAGATAACAGGATATTTTAGGGTGTTGGAAGAAATAAAATACTGGCCCATACGCCAATATTTTAATCTTAGAAATAAATAAGGACGGTTTTTGCCGTCCTTTTTTACTTGTTTCTGTTAAGGGTTTGATATACAATTGCCTTCATGATAATACTGGCCATTGAAACATCATGCGACGAAACTGCGATAAGTGTTTTAGAGTCAAACAAAAATAGTTGGGAGATTTTGTCTAATGTCGTTTCTTCTCAGGTTAAACTTCACGCTAAGTGGGGTGGGGTTGTTCCGTCTTTGGCAAAGCGCGAACATTTAAAAAATTTACCTATCGTTTTAAGAAAGTCGCTTCTGAAAGCTGGTATTAAAAATGCGAAAAAAGAAATTGATTTGATTGCTGTTACCCAGGGTCCGGGCTTGGAGCCGGCTCTTTGGACAGGAATTAATTTTGCTAAAGAATTGGCAGTTTTGTGGAATAAGCCACTTGTGCCAATTAATCATATGGAAGGGCATCTCTTCTCTGTTTTCTTAAAAGAAAACAGAGAAGAGAATTTTGGATTTCCAGCAATCGTGTTGCTGGCTAGTGGCGGGCATACCCAGTTAATTTTGGTCAAAGATTGGTTTAAGTATAAAATTTTAGGTGAAACTCGCGATGATGCTGTTGGAGAGGCATTTGATAAGGTGGCAAGGATGTTGAAGCTTGGATATCCGGGAGGACCAGTTGTGGCCAGGCTAGCGGATGAACAAAGGACCGTCCTTGGTAAAATTACCAAGGACGGTCCTTTGTTCAATAGAATTGTTTTACCACGCCCTATGATGAATTCAAAAGATTATGATTTTTCTTTTTCGGGACTAAAAACAGCAGTGCTCTATAAACTCAGAGAATTTCCAAAATTAACGCCCGGGATTAAAAAAGAAATGTGTTATGAGTTTCAGCAAGCGGTGATTGATGTGCTTATTTCAAAAACAATGCGCGCGGCAAAAGAATACAAAGCCAAGACAGTTATCCTGGGGGGTGGAGTAGTGGCCAATAAAGAGCTTCGCAAGCAATTTCAGGAATTACCATATACTTACGATCGTGAACATGTGGTAATTTTGCCGGAAGTGAAATTTACGGGGGATAATGCCGCCATGATTGCGTTGGCCGCCTATTTCAGATACAAAAACAAAAAGCTTACGGTAAAACCGCAAGCTCTTAAAGCTGATGGCAATTTGAGAATTGCTTAGTTTGACTAAGGTTTTACTATCAAAGTTAGAAGTTTTTCTTGAACTTCTAAAAGTATTTCGTCTTTTATTTTACTTACAAAAGAGACTTTTCTAGTTTGCCAATCCAGAGTTCTTATTTGATCGGCGAGAATGAACCCTCCAATTTTTGCGTTTTCAATTGGGACTTCAAAAGGATAACCTTTTCCTTGAGAAGTAATGGGGCACATTAAAGCCAATCCTGTCTTGTTGTTGTATATTTTAGGAGAAATAACCAAAGCAGGTCGTTTTCCTTTTTGTTCTCGGCCTCTTTGGGGGTTAAGGTTTATCCACAACAAATCACCCCTGTCGGGAATATATGTTTTCTTTACCATATTTCTTTGCCGTGCGCCTCGTTATTAAATTTTATTGTTTGTCGATTTTCTTTAGTAATTTTTGAAACTAGATCTTTGAGAGTATCTCTTTCTTTTTTAATTGGTCGGACAGTAAAGGTTTTATTATCTGTTAAAAATTGAACATGGCTACCTGAATGTAGACGTAATTTTTGGGAAACATCTCTGGGAATTCTCACAGCCAAGCTGTTCCCCCACATTTTTATTTTTGTAATCATATCTACATTGTATATACATGCTTGTCTTAAGTCAACAAGCAAAACAAAAAGCCCACCACAATTGGGTGGGCTTTTAAAGTTCATTTAGTCGCAATTGTCTCCGGGAAACCAGCCGACTTCTGCGTCTTTTTCTTTCTTTACGCTGATACCTCTCCCAAGAAGACTGTCCCTGCGTAGATCCATCGTTTCCTTTTCTTCAA
>JAHISW010000060.1 GCA_018817995.1 Patescibacteria group bacterium
GTTTGTTAACGGTGTCTTGGGGACCGTCTATAAAGAAATGGGCGAGCCGGGCAAAGACGATTTTAGCAAGGCGCAAAATAAAAACAAAGAATTCCCGACTGAAAAATTAGGAGGGGCCGTTGTTTACAAAGAGGAAGAGGGAAAAATATTGTTTGCTCTTGTCCACGACGTTTTTGGTTATTGGACGCTCTCCAAAGGACACATTGAAAAGGATGAAGATGAAAAATGCGGCGTTGTTAGAGAGATAAAAGAGGAGTTGGGTCTTGATGTAATCGTTGAGCAAAAGTTGGGGTCAAATGAATACATAGCTTCTCATCCTGAAAAAGGACAGATAAAAAAGAGTGTCGTGTACTTTTTAGTAAAAACCGATGAAAAAAAATTAAAACTTGGCGATTCTGGTGGGTTGGATGATGCCCGTTGGTTTAATGAAGAAGAGTTGATGGACGCGAAGATTTATGATGATTTGAAACCGATAATCGCGAAAGCGGTTAAATATTTGGAAATTAAAAATTAGTATTATATATGACAAAAGACCTCGTAGAACTAGAAAGGGTGATTGATGTTAAATTTGGCGATATCAATTTATTGCAGGAAGCTCTTACTCATCGTTCTTTCTTGAATGAAAAAAGGGCGGGTGATACTCACCACAACGAACGTTTGGAGTTTTTGGGCGATGCTGTTTTAGAGCTTGCCGTGACAAGGTTTCTTTTCGATGAATTTCCCGAGAAAACGGAAGGAGACCTGACTTCATTAAGGGCATCGTTGGTTAATTCTAATATGCTTTTCCAAGTTGCGGACAAATTAAAATTGCATTTATATATCAGACTTTCCAAGGGGGAAGCGAAAGATTCGGGGAAAGGCAGACATTTTATTTTGGCAAACGCGATGGAAGCGCTGATAGGCGCCATTTATTTGGATCGGGGCTATGAAACGTCGGATACTTTTGTTAGGAAACACATCTGTTCTAATATGGGGAACATATTGAAGAAAAAGCTATGGCAGGACTCCAAGAGTGTGTTTCAGGAAAAGGCGCAGGAAAAAGATGGTATTACCCCTGTCTACAAGGTTGTAGAAGAAAGCGGGCCGGATCACGAGAAATATTTTGTGGTAGGCGCCTATTTAGGGAATGAATTAGTGGCCAAGGGGGAAGGTTTATCAAAACAAGAGGCAGAAAGGGCGGCTGCGGAAAAAGCTTTGTCTAATAAAAAATGGGACAAATAAAATGATGTGAAGTTATGTATCTGGAAAGTTTAAAATTAAATGGATTTAAGTCTTTTGCTAGACCGACAGTGTTGGAATTTCCTCATAGCGCGTCTGCAATTGTTGGTCCCAATGGTTCGGGTAAATCAAATGTTGTAGAAGCTATCGCGTGGGTTTTGGGAGAGCAGTCTGTTAAAAACTTAAGAGGAAAGAAAGGGGAAGATCTTATTTTTAGGGGGTCTTCGCCGTTAATAAAAAAGAACAGGGCCTCTGTTCGGTTGTCTTTTGGTGGTTTAGCAAAAGACAAAAGCGGTAAAATTTTGATATCCCGGGTCGTTTACAAAGATGGTTCAAATGAATATTGGTTGAATAATTCTCGTTGCAAACTGAAGGATATCAACGAGTTTTTAGTTAAGGAGGGAATTGTTACATCCAAGTATCATATCGTTAGTCAAAGCGAGGCGGATAAAATCTTTAATACCTCTGCCATTGATAAGCGCAAAATAATAGAAGATGCGCTAGGGTTAAAGATTTTTCAATTAAAAAAAGAGGAAAGTGAGCGGAAATTGAAAAAAGCTGAGGAAAACATGGTTCAAGTTGAGGCTTTGCGTCGCGAAATTAAACCGCACCTAAATTTTTTAAAGAAACAATTTGATAAAGCGCAGAAATTAGTCGGTTTCAGAGCACAACTTAAAGACGCTTGCTTAGTGCATTTTGCTCATATATGTTCACACTTTGAAGAAGAGAGCAAAAAAATCAATATCAAAAAAAACCAGACAGAAAAAGAAATTCTGGAGATTGAAGAAAAAATTAAGACAAAGAGAAATTATCTTAAAAAGCTTGAACAAAAAAGAGGGGAGTCTCAAAAGATAAGAGAGAAAATTAATTTTTTTGAGAGAGAAATTGGTAGGCAAGAAGGCGCTCTTTTCCAACTTAGAGATGCGTCTTCTAAAAATACAAAAAAAGAAAAAGTTCTATTCGTATCGGTGGAAAAAATAAGGGATTTTATGAATTTTTTGGAAGAAAGAATAGATTCTATTTTGGAGGGAAAAGACATTTCCATGGCAAAGAAAATTTTGAATGAAATAAAAGAGAAGGCGTCGTGTATTTTAGAAAAAGAAGAAAAGAAAGAGCTTGAAGAAGAAAGGGGGGGTGGTGGCGATGGGATTCGCGCGCGGGAAATAGAAGATAAAATTAAAAAACTTCTCGCGAGCTTAAAATCTGCTCAGAAAGAAGATTTCTTACTGAAGGAAGATAATGAAAAATTAAGAAAGAACGAAATGGAGTTATATCGGCTGGAAGGCGAGTTAAGTGACAAAAAAAGAGAGAAGATTACTTTGGCGGAAAAAATGTCTGCGATGGATATGAAAAAAGAAAGAATTACAAAAGACAAAGAAGAAGTGGAGAAAATTTTGAATGAAAAAATAGAAACAAAGAATATGGTAAAGCTTGATAAAAAAGTCAGCAATGATTTTGATTGGCAAGAAAAACAATGGCGCGAAATTGAGAGAATTAAAATAAAAATTGAGGAAGGGAGTAACATAGGCAACGATATTATAAAAGAATACGAAGAAGTGCGGTCTAGGGACGATTTTTTATCCCATCAGATAGCGGATTTGAGAGAAACCGTAATTTCTCTTGAAGAACTCATAGAGCAATTAAAAGAGAAGCTGGATGTAGATTTCAAAGAAGGGATTTTAAAAATAAGCGCGAAGTTTCAAGAGTTCTTTGTGCTAATGTTTGGAGGGGGGGAAGCTTCTCTTAGGTTGCGGGCGCCAAGGCGCAGACTTGTAGAAAAAGAAATTGAAGAAGATGGGTGTTGTCTAGAAGAAATTGATGAGGGGGTTGATTTATTTGTTAAATTGCCACAGAAAGGGAACTGCTCTTTGAATATGCTTTCAGGTGGAGAAAAGGCGCTTACTTCTATAGCCTTGTTATTTGCCATGTCACAAATTAACCCTCCGCCATTTTTGGTTTTAGATGAGACAGATGCCGCTTTGGACGAGTCAAATTCGCGCAGATACGCAAGAATGCTCAAAAGTTTGAGTAAAGACACACAACTTATATTGATTACTCACAACAGGGAAACAATGAACGCGGTAGATGTTTTGTATGGAGTTACAATGGATAACAATAGCATATCCCGTATTTTGTCCGTAAAACTGGAAGAAGCGGAAAAACTGGTGGCAACTCCCTAACCCCGCGGAGATGCGGGGGCGTTTTTATTTTTTGTCTTTCTAACTATCGAGGTTGAACCTCGATAGTTGGGGTTTTTGCAGTAGAGCTTTTTTATTTTACGGTATCTCCTTTGCGCATCTGTTTTCTTGTAAAAAGCAAGAACATTGTTCCTGAAAAAGAAACGATGCTTACTAATACAAAAAGAGAGTCAAAACCAAATTTGTTTGCTAAAAACCCGCCAAGAAATGCTGTACCGGCTGAGCCCAAACTTACAGTGGTATTATAAGTTGCCCATTCAATTCCTTCATAATTTTTGTCTATGTGTCTTGTAAATATTGCATACCAAGAGGGTAACGCCATTGCGGAAGCAATACCGTGAAGAAATTCTACAAAATAAAGTTGATTTGGTGTTTTTACCAACAAATAAAGAAGTGGTGTTAAACTAAACAAGACATATCCAAGAAACATTATCCAAAAATCATCTTTTTCCCCCTTCTTTTTGTCTATAATCAGACCAAAAGGAATTTGGAAAATACTTTTTGTAATTAAAAATACTCCGACAGCAATACCAACTATTTCTACATTTCCGCCTTTTATAGACTGAGTTATGAAAACCGCAAAGATTGGAGTAACAAGACCAAGCCCGCTAAGTACAACAATATCAACCAAAGTTAACATTCTAATAACCAAACTTATTTTTTTCAAACCAAAATAGTTTTTCCAGTTTTTTGGTTCTACCAAAACCTTGTTGGTTAATTCATTGTCCATATATTATTTTTTGTCTTTAATTTCTTTTAGTATTTTTTCAACAAATTCATCTGCGGATATTGTTTCTTTGTTGTTATTACGAGAATTTACTGCAATAGTTTTATTTTTTTTTTCTTTTTCTCCGGCTACTAAAATATAGGGAATTTTTTCTTTTTTTGCTTCAAGAATTTTTTTACCTAAAGTTTCATTGCTTTTATCAATTTCTGCGCGGATTCCTTTTTCTTTTAGTATTTCTAAAATTTTTTCTCCATACTGATTAAATTTTTCTCCCACTGTAACTATTTTTGCTTGAACGGGGGATAACCAAACTGGAAATTTGCCCTCATAAAGTTCAATCAACATAGCCATTGTTCGTTCCAGTGTACCTATTAAGGAATGGTGTATGACCATCGGTCTATGTTTTTTACCGTCATTCCCTTCATATGTCATATCAAATCTTTCAGGTAAGGCAAAATCAATTTGAACTGTAAAAATAGTGTCTTCTTTTCCGTGAACATTTTTCATTTGAATATCCAATTTTGGACCATAAAAAGCCGCCTCGCCTTCGGCTTCTTCGCATTTCAATCCCATCTTATCTATTATCTTTCTCATCATCTCTTGCGATTCTTTCCATGCTTTAGGATTGTCAATATATTTTTCTTTGTCCTTTGCATCCCATTTTGAAAATCTATACCAGTAATTTTTAAATCCTAGGGTTTTCATTCCATATTGTATAAAATCTACCGCATATTCGAATTCTTTTTCTAGCTGTTCAGGGGCGCAGATTATATGCGCGTCTGTTAAGGCCATTTGCCTTACTCTCATTAAGCCGTGCATTTCTCCCGTTTGCTCGTTTCTAAATAAATCGGCAACCTCCGCGTATTTTATAGGCAAATCGCGATAGCTTCTTGGTTTAGATTTATAAATCATAAACTGATGAGGGCATGTCATCGGGCGTAACGCCATCTCTTCGCCCTCTATGTTTAAAAGAAACATATGTTTTTTGTAATGCTCTAAATGTCCTGATATTTTGTATAGTTCAGTTTTTGTTAAAACCGGCGTATCTGTAATTTTATAACCTCGCCGTATCTCCTCGTCTTCTATAAATCTGCGCAAAATTCTTTTTATGGTCGCGCCTTTTGGTGTAAGGAGAGGAAGCCCTCGCCCCACAACATCGCTCTGCACAAAAAGTCCTAACTCTTTGCCGATTTTAATATGATCGCTTTTGTTATTTTCCATAATTTTTTTATATTTTAACCTCTTTCACCTCATCGCAAATTATGCTCGGTTCTTCATTTCTTGTGCTAACTTTGCCTTTCATTATAACACATTTGTCTTCTTGTAGAAGGTCTTTGTAAGAGGCGAGCGTACTAGGAAAAACAACAACTTCAATAGTATCCGACAAGTCCAAAAGTTTCAAAAAAGCCATTGGTTCTCCCTTTTTTGTCGTTATATTTTTAACTTGCTCTATCATTCCGGCAAAAACGACAGGAGTTTGATTTCTGAATCTTTTAATGGTGCGGATGTTTATTTGGGCTTTTGCCAATCCTGCCCTGTATTTATCAAGAGGGTGTCCGGAAATATAAAGTCCGAGAAGTTCTTTTTCCCATTTTAATTTTTCGTCGGCGCTCATTGGTTCTGTTTCATCTAGTTTTAGTCCTGGCATTTTAATTTCTGTTCCAGTAAGACTGAACAAGGATGTTTGGTTTGAATTGCGCGCTCCGGACGCTTCCTTGTGGAAGGATAAAATTTTGTCCATGTTAAAAACAAGGGTGTTCCTTTCGGCAAATTCATCAAGTGCGCCGGCGCGCGCCAAAGACTCAAGAGATTTTTTGTTCAAATCGCGCGACTGAATTCTTTCTAACATATCTTCCAAAGATGAAAATTTTCCATTTTTTTTTCTTTCCTCAACAATATTTTTTACTATATTTTCACCAACATTTTTTATTGCCTGAAGGCCGAATCTGATTCCGTTTTTGATTAGGGTAAAATCGGCGAAACTTTCATTTATATCCGGTGGCAAAACTTCTATTTTCATTCTTCGGCATTCGTTCATAATTTCCGCCATTTTATCCATGTCTCCCGCCTCCGCGCTTAAAACGGCTGTCATAAATTCGCCGGGGTAATTTGCTTTCATATACGCGGTTTGATAGGCAACCATACCATAACTTGCGGCATGAGCTCTGTTAAACCCATATCCTTTAAATGGGTCAAAGAGCTTCCAAAGTTTTTCTGCTTTTTCTTTTGTAAGGCCACCATGTTCTTGGCAACCTTTTATAAAAACTTCTTCTTGCGCTGCCATTACTTTTGGGATTTTTTTTCCAATTGCCTTTCTGAATTTATCAACCGTGTCCCAATTGTATCCGGCAAGCTCAATTGCTATGAGAAGCACATCTTCTTGGTAGGTTACAACCCCATATGTTTTATTTAGAATTTTTTCAAGGCGCGGGTCTAAATAAGTTATGGGTTCTTTTCCGTGTTTCCTCGCTATATATGTCGGAATGTTTTCTATTGGCCCGGGCCTAAAGAGAGCAATTAACGCCATGATGTCCGTGATGTCCGTTGGCCTTAATTCTTTTAGATAACGGGTCATACCGGCTCCGTTTAATTGAAAGAGACCTATTGTTTCTCCTCTTGTTAAAATTTCAAAACTTTTTTTGTCATCAATTGGAATTTTCATTAGATCAATTTTTTCTCCACATGTTTTTTCTACCAGATCAATGGCGCGTCCCAAAATAGATAGGTTTCTTATCCCAAGAAAATCAAACTTCAAGAGACCCGCGTCTTCAACCGCGTTCATATCATATTGCGTTATAATTTTGTTCCCTCGCGACTCTCTCTGTAGAGGCATAAAATCGGTGAGTTCCGTTGGGCTTATAACAACACCCGCCGCATGTACGGAAACATGTCGTGCCACGCCCTCTATTTTTTGAGCTAGGTCAAGAATTTTTTTTGCTTCCTCCACTTTTTCATAAGCGTTTTTCAGTTCAGGGTTTGCCCCCATTGCCTTTTCTATTGTCATTGGGAATCCTTGCGAGCCCAAGGGTATTATTTTTGCTATTTTGTCGCCGGTTTCATAACTATAACCCAAGGCTCTTGTTATGTCTCTTACTGCCGCGCGCGCCATCATTGTTCCGAACGTGCCTATTTGCGCGACTTTATCATATCCATATTTTTGTTTTGCGTATTCAATCAACTCATCGCGCCTGTCGTCGGCAAAATCCATATCAATATCAGGAGGGGATGGACGGTATGGATTTAGGAACCTTTCAAATGGCAGTCCGTATTTTAATGGGTCCACATCGCTTATACCAATGAGAAAAGAAATAAGAGAACCTGCCGCGGAACCTCTTGTATTAGTGACGATTTTTTTCTTTTTAGCATAGTTAACAAAATCAGCGACGATTAAAAAATAAGGCGCATATCCTTTTTTGTTTATGATAACCAATTCGTAGTTTATCCTCTCTTCTATCTGTTTTTTTTCTTTTGCGTCGGGCGATGCAAATTTTGTTTTAATGCCCTCAAGCGCCAGTTTTTTAAGATAATTTTCCGCGGTTTCTCCCCCGGGAATATCAAACTTGGGAAATATCCATTCCCCTAGTTTTAATTCCACATTGCACATATTCGCCACTTCCAGAGTGTTGCTTATCGCGGAGGGGTTCTCTTTGAAAAGGGTGGACATTTCTTCCGGCGATCTGAAAGAATAATTCTCGCCGAGCATACTTAAACGATTTACGTCTTTGACCGTAGTATTTGTTTGTATGGCAATGAGAGCGTCTTGCGCTATGTCGTCATCCTTTTTTAAGTAATGGATGTCTTGAGTAGCGATAAGGGGAATACCCATTTCCTTGCCTAATTTGACGATTCCTTTCATTGCCAAGTCGTGGTTTGGGATATTCGGATGGTACTGTATTTCAAGAAAGAAAGAGTCTTTGCCAAAAATATCTTGGTATTGCCGGGCGGTTTTTTTCGCGTCTTCATATCTTTGGCGTAAAATTAATCTTGGCAATTCTCCCGCCATGCACGCGGACGAGGCGATAATGCCCTCGGAATGTTTTGCCAGAAATTCTTTGTCCACGCGAGGTTTGTAGTAAAAGCCATCCAGGTGTCCCGCGCTTACTATTTTCAGAAGATTTTTATACCCCTTTTCATTTTTTGCCAACAAAACCAAATGATGCGGTTTGTTATCCTTTCCCGGTTCTTTTTGAGACATTAGGCGAGGCGCGATATACGCTTCCACTCCCAGTATCGGTTTGAGCCCTGTGGCAACGGCTTTTTTGTAAAACTCAATAGCGCCGTGCATATTACCATGGTCGGTCAAAGCGAGAGCCGGCATTTCATAGCCGACGGCCTCCTCAATAAGCTGGTCAATTTTCGCCAACCCGTCCAGAAGGGAGTAATGAGAATGTGTATGAAGGTGTACAAAATTAGACATAATTATCTTTATTCTACAAAATTTTTGCTTTTGTCGCACCCTTGACGCTTTTTTGTAATCGTGCTAGTTTGGTTGAAACTTGAATTTTGACAAAAAAAATAGAAAAAGGAGAAAAGCTGAGAAGAGAAAAAATAGAAGAATTGAAAAAACAATACAAAAAAATAGATCCCTGCGAGTAAAATCAAAGGCGGTTCAA
>JAHISW010000061.1 GCA_018817995.1 Patescibacteria group bacterium
TTGACATATTTTACTCATATGCTAGCTTAATCTGAGCGCTGTGGATAACTTATTTGCAGCTTTATTTTAAAAGAGTATCATGAAACATAAGGTGTTTTATACGCCAAATTTTCAATAAGTTAATATTTCGGTAAATTTAAGCTTGTTTTAGTATCAACAAGTGAGTTTGTTTTTACATAATTTTGGTAAAACTCCGTTTTGGTGCGCGGGGTTGCGGTTATTAGTTTAATTTAAACAGCTAAATGCCACAAAAAATAGAAAAAAAGTTTTTTTCAAAGTACAAGACACCTATTATTGAACCATCAAACCTTGCTGAAGTTCAGTTGAAGTCTTTTGGTAATTTTCTTTCAAAAGGTATCGAACAACTGTTGAAAGAGTTCTCACCCATAGAAGACTACAATCAAAAAGAATTTGAGTTGCATTTTACCGGTTTTGTTCTGGAAGAACCGCCATATGATGAATACGAAGCGAAAGCTCGTAATGTTTCATACGAAGCGCCCCTGAAGGCGAAGGTTCTCTTAAAGAACAAAATAATGAAAGAGGAGAAAGAGCAGGAGATTTTTCTATCGGACATGCCCTTAATGACCGATCACGGAACTTTTATTGTAAACGGAGTGGAGCGCGTCATAGTTTCCCAACTGGCGCGCTCTTTTGGCGCTTATTTTACAATGAATGTTTTTAGGGGAAAGAAAAATTTTGGAGTTAAAATAATTCCCAATAGAGGCGCGTGGGTAGAAATAGAAACTGAATCGGACAATGTCCTTTATGCTCGAATTGACAGAAAAAGAAAGATTCCCATCACATCTCTTCTTCGTATTTTTGGTTTTGAAACAGAGGAACAAATAACAAAAGCATTTAAACATATAACCGTTGGAGAAATAGATTATATCAAAAATACCATTAAAAAAGACGAAGCCAAAAGCGTAGAAGACGCCTATATAGAACTTTTTAAACGCATAAGACCCGGTGAGTTGGCCACGGTAAATAATGCTAAAGATTTATTGACTGCTATGTTTAGCGCCGAAAGATATGATCTGTCTTTGGTGGGGCGTTATAAAATAAATCAACGTATGGGATTTTCTATGGATAACATAGAAAAAGGGAGTCGTATTCTGACAAAAGAAGATTTGATATCCATCATAACGGAGGTAATAAGACTTAATGATACTCCGGGAGCCCAACCATGCGACATTGACCATCTGGGAAATAGGAGAATTAGAACTGTGGGGGAAATGCTTCAGGAGAGATTGCGTGTAGGGATGACAAGAATGAAAAAAGTTATTCAAGACAGAATGTCCACATTTGATGCCGAGACGCTAACCCCTACCCATCTCGTTAATGCTAGACCTTTTTCCGCCGTAGTGAAAGAATTTTTTGCCACACATCAATTGTCACAATATATGGACCAGAAAAACTCTCTTTCTGAACTGGAGCATTTGCGTCGTCTTTCGGCGCTAGGTCCGGGTGGTCTTACCAGAGAAAGAGCGGGTTTTGAGGTTCGTGATGTCCATGTGTCCCATTATGGGCGTATTTGCCCCATTGAAACTCCCGAGGGGCCGAACATCGGACTGGTTGTCCACTTGTCGTCTTATGCGCGCCTCAACGAATATGGCATTTTGGAAGCGCCTTATCGCAAAGTTAAAAATGGCAGAGTTACGGATGAAGTGATTTTTTTGGATGCTTTTGAGGAAAGTAAATACAATATAGCTCATGCTGGTGTGGAACTTGATAAGGATAATAAATTTATTGAAGAAGAAGTTGAAGCTAGAATAGGCCTTCATCCGGGGGTTGTTCCTCGTGATAAAATTGACTTCATGGACATATCCTCGCAACAGGCCTTTAGTGTTGCCACTTGTCTCATTCCTTTTTTGGAACACGATGACGCCAACAGAGCGCTTATGGGTTCAAACATGCAAAAACAGGCGGTCCCTTGTCTTAATTTGGAGTTTCCTTTGGTGTCCACAGGATGGGAAGAAAAATCGGCGCGTGACAGCGGGCGTTTGGTAATTGCCAAAGAGGCGGGTGAGGTCAAATACATTGATGGTAAAAAAATAGTTATAAAAGAATCTTCTTCAAAGGAAAAAGCATATAACTTGGTTAATTTTTTAAGGTCAAATGATTTTACGGTTATTAATCAAAAACCAATTGTTGACTTAGGCGACAAGGTGAATAAAGGACAAATTTTGGCTGATGGCAGTTCAACCAAGAATGGTCAAATGGCTTTGGGGAAAAATCTCTTAGTTGCCTTTTTGTCTTGGAGCGGCTCTAATTTTGAGGATGCCATTGTTCTTTCAGAGCGTTTAGTAAGAGAAGATATTTTCACATCAATCCACATTGAGGAATTTGCTATTAAAGTTCGCGATACCAAACTTGGTCCGGAAGTCACAACTTATGATATTCCGAATGTGGGAGAAGACAGGTTGAAAGATTTAGACGAAGAGGGCATTGTTCGCATTGGAGCGGAAGTTAGAGCGGGTGATATCTTGGTGGGAAAAATTTCCCCAAAGGGCGAGGTTGAACTTACCCCCGAAGAAAGGCTTTTGAGATCAATATTTGGTGAAAAAGCAAGGGAAGTAAAAGATACATCA
Organism: Patescibacteria group bacterium; assembly: GCA_018817995.1. Classification (GTDB taxonomy): domain Bacteria; phylum Patescibacteriota; class Minisyncoccia; order JAHISW01; family Tagabacteraceae; genus JAHISW01. Next base: position 2,589 of record JAHISW010000061.1, read on the forward strand.
CTTCGTCTTGAACATGGCAAATGTGGCAGGGTTGTTGGGGTTAAGGTTTTCTCGCGCGAGGCCGGAGATAAGTTGGAGACAGGCGTAATAAAAGAAATAAGAGTGGAGCTGGCTCAGCTTAGAAAAATTTCTGTTGGCGATAAATTGGCCGGCAGGCATGGCAACAAGGGCGTTATTTCAAAAATCTTGCCTATGGAGGACATGCCTTATCTTGAAGATGGGACTCCTGTTGACATTATTTTGAATCCGTTGGGAGTTGCTTCTCGTATGAATATAGGCCAAATTCTTGAGACTCATTTGGGTTGGGCGGCTGAAAAGCTGAATTATCAAGCGATTTCGCCTGCTTTTGCGGGAGTGACCGAAGAGGAAATAACACAGGAGTTAGAAAAAGCGGGCCTGCCGATTGACGGGAAGGTCAAGCTTTATGACGGAAGAACGGGGGAATCTTTTGAACAAAAGGTAACTGTCGGACAAATTTACATGATGAAACTTATCCACATGGTTGAAGACAAGCTACACATGAGATCTGTTGGACCTTATTCTCTCATAACCCAACAGCCTTTAGGTGGCAAAGCCCAAGGTGGAGGCCAGAGATTCGGGGAAATGGAAGTTTGGGCACTTGAGGGATACGGTGCCGCGCATACTTTGCAGGAGGTGCTTACGGTTAAATCAGATGATGTTTTAGGTCGGACAAGTGTTTTTGACGCCATCGTTAGGGGCGAAAATTTCAAAAATCCGAACATACCGGCTTCTTTTCATGTTTTGGTAAATGAATTAAAAGGGCTGGCATTAAATGTGATTCTTGAGAAGAAAGAGTAAATGATTGACAATGTCATTACATAGATATATACTTGAAATATTATAAATAAGCAAAATTAACCATGAATACAACAACTTTGCAAATAAGGATAGATGAGAAGACCAAAAAAGAAGCCAAAAAAGTTTTTGATAATTTAGGTTTGAGTATATCTACGGCTATAAAATTATTTTTAAAGCAAGCAAAAAAAACAAAGTCATTACCCATAAAAGGATTAACTGAAAATGGGTTTACTCCTGAATATGAAAAGATGCTTATTAAAGAAGCGGAGTACGCATTAAAACACGGTAAGAGATATGATTCTGTAGAAGAGGCTCACGCTGATATACTTAAATAGACAATATAGTGTACAAGGTAATTTTAGCGCATGAGTAAACAAAATTGTTGGAATTATTGCTTCGGGTGAGAAGCTTAACAAAAAATACCAAGACCACAAACTTAAGGGTTGTATGTCAGAGTACCGAGAATGTCATATTAAATCTAATCTTCTTTTGATTTACAAAAAAGACAA
>JAHISW010000062.1 GCA_018817995.1 Patescibacteria group bacterium
ATTCTTTAGAAAATGAAAAAAATTATCATCCAATCCTCCAAGGATATTGGGACCGTCTTTCAAAAGAAGTCATAATTACCACGGCAGGAGTGATAGATTTATTTTTCAAAGAAGTTGAAAAGGCGAAAGACAATCCAAAACTTCTTCAGGCACCTCCGGAAGAGGAAGCCTTCATATTCTCCGTTTTGGGGGAGTTTTTTCGTTTTAAAAAAACCATATCTTTGGCAAAAAGCGCTTACTTTAAAGCGTATAGTCTGATTACAACACAAGAGAAAGAGTCTCTGGTGGCAGGGTTGAGCTCGATTAACGACGACGAAATCAATCTATCCTCCTCCGATGACCAAAAAATTGACGCAATCTTGGGGTCATCGGAGGAGAGTATATTGGAGGTCGCCCGCCTGCCGGCGAGGCAGGGGCTTCAGCCTATTGAGGCGACGTCAAATAATGACGAGTTCACGAACGACGACCCAACTAGCGAGGTCGCACCTCCTGAGGGAGGAACGACCTCTATTACGACACCCGATTCAATGATTGAAGTCGGACTTCAATCATTAGGGGCGGGGAGTAATATGATTGCGGTTCCTGCCGGCGCGGGTGGTGGCGCGGGGGCGCCGGTTGTTTCGCAACAGACCAACTTGGAAGCCGAGCTTCCAAGTGAAGAAGAGGAGGAAGAAGAAGTTGTAGAAGACACTGTGCCTCCAGAACCTCCTGTTATAACGTATCCTTCACAAATAGAACTTCCCCAAACTTTTATAACAAATAACGTATCTTTTGTTGGAACAGCAGAAGCATCGTCAACAATTTCCCAGAGTTTTTCAAACGCGACAACGACAACAAATTCAAACGGTGAATGGTCTTTTGCAAATGCGTTTTTATTGGGGCAAGGGACAACGACAATAGATTTTTATGCCATGGATGAAAGTGGAAATATTTCACAATCGACAACGACAGAATTATTTGTTGACTCCGTTTCACCCAATGCTTCCTTAAGCGTCCAAGAATGTTCAAGTTCGTTATCTCAATCATCTTGTTTGGTTTCAGATACTACATTAAATATTTCTTGGGAAAGTTCAGATACGGATGTAGATTTTTATGAAATTACGATTAACGGAACAACAAGTACGACAACGGCGACGACAACAGTTGTTTCAGTAAATGACAATTCTATAAATACTATTTCTCTAAGAGCGAAAGACAATGCTAGCAATTATTCTGTGGCGCAGGAAATTGATGTGGAGGTTTATTCAAAACCCATTGTTATAAATGAAATTGCTTGGGCGGGGACATCAGCAAGTTATTCCAGCGACGAGTGGATTGAGTTATATAATAAAACATCAAGCGCGATTGATTTGAGTGGTTGGGTTCTTTATTCACAGACTGACCAAGGACCATATATAAATCTATCGGGACAAATTTCTGCCGGGGGTTATTATTTACTTGAGCGGAAAGATGAAGATACTGTCAGTGATATTGTTGCGGATTTAATTTATGGCAATGGTGGTTCTGATTGGAATTTAAATAATACAGGAGAAGTTTTGATTTTGTCTAATGCATCTACCACGATTGACCAGACTGTTCTTTGTGGCATCGGGTATTATAGATGGTGTCCCGGCTTTAATTATAAATATCGCACAATGGAAAGAATTGATGTTAATGTTGAAGGGACTGATTCGTCTAACTGGTCTTATAATGATCAAATTATAAAAAATGGCCTGGATGCGGATAGCCTTGCCATCAATGGAACACCAAAATCCCGCAACAGCGTTTCTTATTATATTGTGCCTCAAGGTTTTAGTGTAAGTTCTGACACAACTTTAACAAAATCAAAAAGCCCTTATTTTATCAATAACCAATTATTAACGGTTAATTCCGAAGCTACTTTAAATATTGAACCGGGTGTTGTTATTAAATTTTACAATGATGCGGGGCTAAGTGTCCAAGGTAAAATAATTGCTCAAGGAACCACAGCTGAACCAATTATCTTTACATCTTTCGAAGATGACGAATATGGTGGCGATACAAACAATGACGCTACGAGTTCGAGCCCCTATCCGGGGAGCTGGTTTGGTGTGACAATTGATGATTTGGCGGCGGACGATTCCGTCTTTGACAATACAATTTTCAGATATGGAGGAAAATATTATACCGGTGGCGCGTGCCACAGATCTCTTTTGACGACAGAAGGTCCTGTTATTGATGTTTCCGATTCTATTTTTGAATATTCAAAAATTCACGGCTTAAAAGTTTCCAATTCGGATTCGCAAATTACGAATAATATTTTTAGAAACAATAATTCAACTAACGATCCTGCCGGGATAAATTCTTCTCTATACATTGTGAGTGGGAATACTACTGTTCAAAATAACACCTTTGAAGGAAACGCCCGCGGTATGTATTTAGCAGATTCAAAATCAACAATTTCTTCAAATATTTTTACATCAAATACGAGCGATGCAATTTATTCTTGGGGGAGGTTGGGCAGTTTTACCGGGAATACAGGAACAAATAATACTGTAAATGCCATCAAAATATCAGGAAATCTAACGGATGCAAACAATAGTTATTCCTTGTTGCCAAACGATTTGTCGTATTTTTTGAGCGACACAAGTTCCACTATCGTGGCCTCCTCAACTTTAACTATAGAAAAAGATGTTGTTGTGAAAGGAAATGAAAGACTAAATGTTAACGGAAAGTTGATTATCAACGGAGAAAATCCCGAGGATATTATTTTTACTTCTTTGGAGGATGACGAATATGGGGGCGACACGACTAACAATGGGTCGTCCACTCCTCAAGTGGGGCAGTTTAAGGGCATAGCGATATCTGAAACAGGGGAGTTGGAAGCGAGCGGTTTTACAATGAGATATGCGGGAAGCACAAGTGGTGGTGGGAGTGATTGGGCGGGTATTATGCTTAGTGGTTCAATAGCTAATATTTCAGACGCTTTATTTTCCAATAACTACCCTTATGGCATAAGGGCGGTGAATTCCAATAACATTCAAATTGAAAACGCCAAGTTTGAGAACCATAACTACAATGGGCCGTGGGGAACAAAGTCGGCGTTGGTCATCTATCAGTCCACAACAACCATGACAAATGTTACTTTTGAAAACAATGTTCTTGGCGTGTTGAGCGACGCCGTCTCTTTGTTTATCACAAGCGCGATTACTTGGCTGAACAATACGGCCACCACAAGCCCAAGCGGAATTTTCTAAAAAGCTTATTGTTACTTGCGTTACTGTTTTACAGTTTATATACTTATAATAGATAACATTTATGTTCTGTTACAAACGTTGCAGTGGGCAGAGAGTAAATGGCACTCACATAAAGACATAGTCATGAGGTTTTGCCTTCTCTGCCCTCTAGAGCGTTTGTAACAAAATTAATTATTAATTATTGACCATTATAATTATGAAAAAAATAAAGCTTATTTTTTTAGTAGCGTTTTTTTTAGCAACAACCGGCCTTGTTTTGGCGGAAGAGGGGGACGTGGTGATATTAGAGGGCGAAGATGTCATTGCATCTGATTTGGGGGTTGAAGAGCCGAACATTTTACCTGATAGCCGTTTTTATTTTCTAAAGGAATGGAGTAGGGGTATTGGCAATTTTTTTACCTTCAATCCTATTAAAAAAGCGGAAAGAAAGTTAACACAGGCTAATGAAAAATTGATTGAAGCTAAAAAAATTGCGGAAAAAACAGGCAATGAAAATATTGCTGTTAAAGCAATGGAAAAATATCAAATAGCTATTGAAAAGGCGGGCGCGAAGATAGAAGAGATAAAAGAGGGTAATCAAGACAATCCTCGTTTTCAAGAGTTAGTTGATAAGTTTGTTGGTGATAACTTAACACAATCTCGTTTGCTTAATAATTTACGCATTAGATATGAAAATGTATCTGATGAGGCCAGAGAAAAAGCTGAGATGCTTAGAGAAAGGGCTGAAGAAAGAGTGGGAGATGTTTTAGAAGATATAGACAATATAGACAAAGAAAAAGTGGATGAGCGTTTAGAACGTATTCTGGAGAATAGCGGGGAAAAAATAAATGAAGTTAATACAAACCAAGTAGAAGCATTGAAAAGAGTCCAAATTAAACTCAGAGAAAAATTGCCGGAAGCTTCTAATGCCGATGATGTTTTAAACAAAGTAATAGAGAGGAAAGAAGAACAAATAAGACAAAGAGAAGAAATAATGCAAAACACAAAACCAATGAGTGGTTCTGTGAAAGCAGGGCTTGCAAATCCTGCTTCTGTTTATTGTTTAGAAAATGGAGGGGAATTAGAGCGTAAAACAAACGAAAAAGGAGAATATGCCATTTGTAATTTACCTAATGGCGCAAGATGTGAAGAGTGGTCATTTTTCAATGGAGGGTGTGGAAAATGAAAAATATCCAAAGAAATGTTCTACTCGCGCCCTATACAACTTTCAAGATAGGAGGGTTGGCTAAATTTTTTGCTGTTGTCAAAAACGAGGAGGAGCTAAAAGAAGTTTGCTTGTGGGCCAAAGGCGAGAATGTTCCGATTTTTATTTTGGGGGGTGGTTCTAATGTTTTGTTTTCTGATAATGGCTTTAATGGTCTTGTCGTAAAAATTCTTAATTCTGAATTCTTAGTTCATAATTCTGAAATTTATGCTGACGCGGGTCTGCTTTTGGCTAATTTACTGGTCGAAGCGGTGAAACTTGGATTGACAGGGTTGGAGTGGGCAATAGGCATCCC
>JAHISW010000063.1 GCA_018817995.1 Patescibacteria group bacterium
AACAAAAGAAGAGAAATATAGATGGATTAAGCCGATTTTAGACAAAGAGATAACCATCAAGGATATGGTCAAGGTTTGTCCATTTTCAGAAAGAAGTTTGAAGTATTGGTTGGCTAATTATCGCAAGTATGAAATGGATGGTTTAGAGAACAAATCAACAAGACCAAAGACTCAACCAAATGAAACACCCATACGAACTAAAGAAAGAATCATTGAATTAAGAAGAGAAACGAATCTTTGTGCTAAGAAGCTACATTGGAGACTAAAAAAAGAAAACACTTTTGTTTTAACAAGTGTTATTGGAAAAATATTGAAAACAGAGGGGTTGGTAAGAAAATACAGAATCAGAAAACTGAAATACAAATATATTAAAGTTCCTTTAAGCAAGGGTGAGTTAGTTGAAGTGGATGTTAAGTTTGTGCCAGAAACTATTAAAAATAAAAGATATTATCAATTTACGGCTATTGATTGCGCTTCAAGGTGGAGATACTTGAAAATCTATGATAATTATTCAAATTCTGATTCAATAGATTTTCTGCAAGAATTGATTAGTAACGCTCCGTTCAGAGTCAGAGCTATCAAAACAGACAATGGAACTAATTTTACCAACAGATATACCGGTTATCAAAAGAGTTCTGATTCTTTAAATCCGAGACTGCATGATTTTGATTTGTTATGCCAAAGATTTAACATCATTCATTACTTAATTGATCCGGGTAAGCCGGCGCAAAATGGAAAAGTGGAAAGAAGTCATCGCGAAGATCAGGAGAAGTTTTATGAAAGAAACAAATTTAAAAATTTAAAAGAGTTGGAAACGAAGATAAAAATATGGAATAATGAATACAATAATCTTGAACATTGCGGTCTTAACGGATTAACACCTAATGAGTTCCTTGGATTATCCGGAGTGCAAAATGTCTGTGGTTAAAACATTTGACAGAAACAACCAGAACCTGTCAATTGTACCAAAACCCTCCTTGATTTTACTAGAATACCCCAACTATCAACATCCGATGTTGATAGTTGGATAAGTTCAGCAAAATAAAAAGCCCAGAGTTGTTCCGGGCTTTGTTATAAGTTTATTTTAAATTTGCCAATAGTTTTCAAAAGGTAAAAATGCATGGGAAAAACTTATTAATTCCCATTTATCGGCCCAACTGTCAAAGTCGACCGTTGCAATAGTTTCCATTCGTCCAGAAATACCGTTACCCGCCAAAGTTGTGGTTTTCATCATATGCTTGCTGGAGTCTTTTTTATTACGATAAACACTCACACAATGAACGGCAAATTCTTTAGACATTTTTTCCTCCTTTTCCTTCGTGTTCATCAGTAATTCACGCACATTGTTATATGCGCGGGGGTTTTTATTTTTTTGGCATATGTCCACAAAAAATAATCAAGCTGGGGCGCGGTCAAATTTTCTATCATTTCCAAAATCATGCAGAACACCACGGCTGAAGCCAGTCGTATCTCAACTTCAAAAATAGAGTTCATGGGCAATTCTTCTCTCTTTGAAATTTTTTTCGCCAATTCCTTTGAGTAAGCAAGCATTCCAAAATGACACAAGGCTCTCGGTATTTGATAGTCAATAAGAGGACCTAGAGAGCTCGTGTCTTTTATTTGAGGGAGTGTTTTGCTGTCTTTTGCCCTTCCATAATAAATCAAAGGAACCAAAAACGCTTTTTTGTGAAAAAATAAAGGAATATTCTCGCCATTTTTTTTCAAAGACCTACCGTCATAAAAAGCCCGCGAGAAACGGTAGGCCAATCTTTCGCAAATTCCCGCGCCTTCATTAAAACATCTGTACCCAGACTCTTCAAAAAGATTTTTAAAATGGCCATCGTAGAAATGTTGCAATATATACCCAGCATCCTGCCAAATAGCGCACCTCTCTGAAAGGAGAGGCATTTCTGAATCTTTGTTAAATATTGCTTCCATTCGGCGCGTTGAGATATTTTCAAGAAAATTCGCATCCAAAACATCAATGCCTTCTTCCGTCGCCCTTGTTACGCAAGCACTCATGGCATAAGACCCGGTCCATTTTTGTCCACGCCATTTTGTCCAAAACTTTTTTGAAGTGCCCGGAGAGTGAAAACAAAAATCAATAGCGCTTGTGATGCAAATAAACTGAATCAAATTATCGTCGTCAAAAGGATAATTCGGCAGTTCTCTCCAACTCGGAGTCTTAAAAACTTTTTTCGCCCAATTTTTGGCAGTTGCTCTAACTTTTTCCTTGTCAATAAAAACATGCTGAAATTTGTAATCCTGCGCATTTTCTAAAAGCCTTTCCGTCCATTGATTCATGGCGTGACATCTCCTTTTTCAAAGACCTAAATTTTTCTTTACTATATTAAAAAGGGCTGATAAAGTAAAGGTATTGTATGGACTGGGAAAAATATAAAGAAAAATTGCCTAAAACATACTCTGAAAAAGATATTGCTTTAGTTAAACGCGCTTTTGATTTTGCCTCTGAAATTCACAAAGATGAAAAAAGAGAAAGTGGTGAGCCTTATATAACGCACCCGATTGCCGTATCTCTGGAGATTGCCACCGAACTGGAACTTGGACCGTATACAATAGCGGCGGCTCTCTTGCATGATACATATGAAGCGGACAATACCGTCTTAGACACGATACGAAAAAAATTTGGCGAGGAAGTATCTTTTTTGGTAAAGGGGCTTACGAAAGTTGATAAAATAGAATACCACGGCGCGGAAAGAAGCGCGGAATCGGTCCGCAAAATGTTCATGGCAATGGCTCAAGACATAAGGGTCATCATTATTAAGCTGTTTGACAGATTACATAACCTAGAAACGCTCCATGCTCTTCCCGGGGAAAAGAGAGAAAGAATTGCGCGAGAAACTTTGGAAATTTATGCCCCCGTGGCAGACCGCCTTGGAATGGGAAAAATAAGATTAAAAATTGAAGATGCCGCTTTTAAATACGCGCACCCAAAAGAATATGAGTGGTTGGTAAAAGAAACGAGAGAAAAAGTTTCAGAACGCGAAGAATATTTAAAAAAGAAAGTTATACCGCTTTTAAAAAAAGAATTGCAGAAAGAAAAAATTTCAATTCAAGATATTCACTACCGCGCTAAACATTACTACAGTCTTTGGAAAAAACTTTTGAGAAACAATATGGACTGGTACACAATTTACGATTTAGCCGCAGTTAGAATAGTCGTAAATTCTTTGGAAGATTGCTACGCAGTTTTAGGTATAATACATAAATTCTGGAAACCACTACCTGGCAGAATAAAAGACTACATAGCCCTTCCTAAACAAAACGGATATAAAAGCCTACACACGACCGTTTTTTGTATTGATAAAAAAATAACAGAATTTCAAATACGAACCCTGCAAATGCACGAGGAAGCAGAACAAGGAATTGCAGCGCATTGGGCATGGGAAATGGCAGGAAAACCACGTGAGATAAGAAAAATGCCACACCAAAAAACAGCATGGATAAAGCAACTAAGAGAATGGCACAAGCAATTTAATAAAAATGTAAGTAGTGAAGATTTTTTGAAATCTCTGAAGATTGATTTTTTCAAAGATAGAATTTTCGTCTTAACGCCCAAAGGAGACGTTATTGATTTACCAGAAGGAGCAACTGTTGTTGATTTCGCTTATCACATTCATTCAGATATTGGTAACTCTATTTCAGCCGCCAAAATAAATAATCACATAGTCCCCCTCTCTTACGAACCAGCTTCCGGAGATATTGTGGAAATTTTTATTCAAAAAAACAAAAAGCCAAACTCTAAGATGCTCGATTATGCCAAAACGCCGGTAGCAAAAAGTCATATTAAATCCGCCTTAAAAAGGCGTAACTTTCTGTCTAAATTTTCGGACAAAAAAACTGAAAAAATAAAAACCGAGCTGAATATAATCGTTGAAGAAAGGATCGGGATAATAAAAGATATCGGCACAATATTATCTTTGTTCAGAATAAACGTTGAAAGTTTTATTACGAAAGAAACAGATAACAAATACGCCTCCATTACAATAGCATTTTATCCAAAAAACAAAGAGCAGGTGGACAAAATCATTACCCGTCTAAAAAATACAAAAGGAGTGGAGGAAGTCAGCGCAAAAAATAAAGAAACTAAACACTAAAATATTTCAGCCAACCCCCTTTTTCCTCTCCTTCTTTTTTTTCTATTTCATCTAAAGATCCTCCTTGAGTATTCTCACTATCCAACGGTTCTGTCTGTTCTGTTTTATTTCCCTCTGCGTCAGCTTGTTCCACACTTTCGTTCATAACAAACCCCGCTTCTTCAAGGTTTTCTTCTTCCTCACCTTCTGTCTCTTGAGTAAATTGTTGTTGCATTGTTTGTAGCCCCACCCTTGAAAGAAAATCCTGTAATTCTTCCTCCGAGAAAAACTCCATTGATATTTTTTTGACAGTAGGTCCTTTCCTTTCCACCATAACTCTTGCGCCCAAGACATCAGAAAGCTGTTGCCCCAATTTTTGCGATTCGGGGTCTTCTATTTCCATTCTTGTTCTTCTTGCCACGCGATCCCTTACAAGCTTGCGCGACATCTCTTCTGCTTCTCTAACATTCATTTTTCTGTAAATAATTTCTTTGTAAAGAACGATTTGATCTTCTTGTTGTTTTGACAAACTTAGAAGGGGACGCGTATGCCCCTCGTTTATTAATCCACTCCTTAACCCTTCCTGAATTTCTTCCGGCAGACCCAAAAGGCGAATCGTATTTGATACAAACTCCCTGCTTTTGCCAACCTTCGCCCCAACTTCATGGTGACGCATCTTAAAATCGCTTATAAGCTGTTTGAAAGCGACTGCTCTCTCCATGGGGCTAAGATCCTCACGCTGAAGATTTTCTATAAGAGCAAGTTCCAATTTTATCTTTTCAGAAGAATCTTCGCGAATAATCACAGGCACTTGAGTCAAGCCCGCTATCTGAGATGCCCGCCATCTTCTTTCACCGGCTATGATTTCATACTCAACAAAAGCCCCGCTCGGAACTTCTTTTTCGTGCCTAATAACGACAAGGGGCTGTAATACACCATATTGTCTTATGGACTCAGAAAGTTCCTTTAACCTATCCTCATTAAAAACCTTGCGGGGTTGCATCGTGTTGGGTTTTATTTTCTCAACCTCAACCCAAAAGACACCGCTCTCTTTCCTTATTCTTGGAAGTTCATAATCGCTCATTGTTTATATTATATATTATATTTTTTCTTGCGCAAATATTGAGTAACATATAACATATACCGTATAGCCCGGGTGGCGGAACCGGCAGACGCGCACGACTCAAAATCGTGTGGACATAGTCCATGGGAGTTCGACTCTCCCCCCGGGCACAAAAAGAAAAAGCCCCGCCCTTGGCGGGGTTTTTGGTTTTTGCCACTTTAGCTTTATAACAATGTTTCAAGGGCTTTTTTAAAAATAGACAACCCCTCTTCTATCTGCTCTTCGTTAATAATAATTGGCGGGCAAAAACGGATGGCGCTTTTTCCACAGGGCGCCAAAAGAAGACCTAAATCTCTTTCAATAATCTTTGCCTTTTTGATTATATAATTTCTGTCATCAACATTGTAAAACTCAACACCAATCATAAGTCCTTTTCCACGAACCTCTTTTACAAAATTCGAAAAAGACTCCTTCATTTCATCCAATCTTTTATGAAGATACTCCCCCATTTTCTCGGCATTTGGAAGATTCTGCTCAATAAGTTTCAGATTTACAATTGCAGCCGCGCAAGCCAAGGGAGTGCAATGGTGACTCCCTGAATGCATGCCAGAAAGCAAATCGGGAAATTTTTCGGAATTGGCAATCACAGCCCCTATTGGCACCCCCGCCCCAAGAGACTTGGACAAAATAATCATGTCCGGTTCAATCCCAAAATGTTCGCAAGCGAACATTTTTCCGGCCCTTCCAAGTCCCGCTTGAATTTCGTCCGCGATTATATATATCCCCTTTGAACCCAAGTAGCCAATAAGTGTTCTGATATTTTTTTTGTCCGGAACCCTGAATCCGCCTTCTCCCTGAATAGGTTCAAACACAAAAGCTATAACCGGAGCATAAATAGAGAGACCGGAAATCAAGTTATCAACTTCCTTCTTAATCTCCTCTTCTGTCCGGCTGGCATCGGGAAATGTCAAACGCCCAAAAGCGCCACTTGAAGACGCGCCCCACAACTGCACCGATTTGGAATTTGTCAGACAATGAGCCTCTGCGTGCCTACCGTGAAAAGAACAATGACAGTGAAGAAAAGAAAATCTGAAAATATCATGATGGCTTGGAATAAATATGTTCTCATTATTAAAATACTCTAAGCGCCTAGCTACTTCCTCCTCTCCAAGCTTTTTTCTTAGATAAGATATTTTGGCAATTTTAAGAGCCGCATTAACAGCAGTAGCGCCCGAAACCTCAAACATAATTTTTTTAGGAAAAGGCATAACTCTGTCAGAAATTTCTATCAACTTTTCGGCCAAAGCTGCGCGCGATATTTCCATACCTTCAAACTCAAAACAAAAAGGCCAATCGGCGCTAATACCCGAGTGCTCGGTTTCAGCAGTATGTTTGAGCGCCCTCACAACCCTGTCCGGACAATATCCTGTATTCAACAACGAAACTTGCGAAGTAAAATCTATATACTTTCTGCCATCTAATCCTAAGAAATAGACACCTTTCCCTTTCTGTATCACAGGCGAATCATCTAACGTCGTGGTAAAAATAGACTTTTTCTCTCTGTCCACATATTCTCTCGTCGTTGGCAACATATTTTCCTCCTTGATTATTCTGTTGTAAA
>JAHISW010000064.1 GCA_018817995.1 Patescibacteria group bacterium
AACAGTTGGTATTCTGGGACTAGCTCTTGCTGAGTTGTTTGGATTGTTAATTCCAAGTATTATTAAATATTATTATCTTGTTAGAACAAGATTCATAGAACACATTCCTTTAAAAAGATTTTTTGTTTTTGATAGTGAGGATAAAAAAATATTTTTAAGTGCATTTAGACACTTATTGGGTGTATTAAGATTAAGGCGCTTTATTCGTAAAAAGTAGATTGTTTATTTTTATTAATTTATGCAAAATAAAGATTTAAAAAAATTTTATAATAGAGTATATAGTCGCGGAGAAGGGAAGCACTATACCAAATTAGTTTTAGATAAGAAAAAAATTACTGATGAAAAAAAAGAGATTCTCAATGAAATTTCATGGGAAGAGAAGACGGTTCTTGATGTTGGATGCGGGACGGGGGAGTTGGCCTACCTTGTAGCCAGAAAAGGAGCAAGAAGTGTCTTGGGTGTTGATTATTCAAAGAAAGCCATAGAAATTGCGGACAAGTCGTACAAATCTTTGAATCCGTCTTATCGGTGTGAGGACATAAGTGACGTTAGGGGAAAATTTGATGTGATTGTTATGGCCGGTGTTTTGGAACACATTGATAATCCTCTTCTTTTTCTCAAAAAGACAAAAAATCTTTTAAACAAAAAAGGCTCTATAATTTTAACTTGCCCGAATTGGTCAAACGCGAGAGGATATATTTTGCTTGCGTTGAAAGAATTACACGGAGCTAAAATTACCTTAGCCGATATTCACCATTTTACTCCTTTGGAGTTTGAAGATTGGGGCAAGAAATTGAATATGAAATTATCTTGGAGGACGTTTGAACATGGTTGGGGACACGGAGATAAAATGATTGAAGACCTCAAAAAAAGATTACCAAAATTGATGAAAGGCAAAAAAGAAAAAGAAATTAATAATTTTATAAAATGGCTAAATGAGCATACGCCCAAATTAGAAGAAGACAGAAAAGCATCAGGCGCTGTTGCTTTGTATCATTTTAGTAAGTAAATTGCCAACTATGGAAGTTCAACTTCCATAGTTTAAATTGGTAATATAATATGATAATAAGCGCAATGTTAAAATATAATAAAGCGGAAGAATTGCTAAAAAAGTATGGGGGGGGATATTCTTTAAATGTTGGTTCTGGAAATCATAATTTTCCAGCAGACATAAACACAGACAAAGACACAGACGACCTTAATGGCAAACTACAATATGCCGATAGCACTTTTGATACTGTTACAGCTTTCCAAGTTATAGAACACTTAGACAATCCATATAATGCAATCAAAGAAATACGAAGAATACTAAAACCAAAAGGGCATTTTATATTTTCAATACCTAATACTTGGAATCTACAGAATAGACTGCTCTTTTTATTCAAGGGAGAAATGGACAGATACCGTAGTAATAACGGACATCAAGTAATTTTCACACACAAAACATTTAAAGACTTTATTAAGGGGTTCAAGTTAGTGGAAAAAGGATATTTACATAAGACTTTTCCTTTAAATAAGATACCAAAGTTAAGGTCATTTATTAAAACTGGAATGCTACAAAGTCAGGTAGTTTATTTTGTAATAGAAAAATAAAGAGACTTAGCGTATGTAATAGTTTAAACTAAAAAACCGAAGCACTGCTTCGGTTTTTTGTATTTTTATAATTCTTTTTCTATTGTATGTGCTATAGATTGGGCGTCTAATCTATGATATTTCAGAACTTCATTATTTTGTCCGCAAGCGGGAATTTCTTTGACGCCAAGTGAAATAATTTTTGGGTGCTTTGCAAAATTTCTCGCAAATGCGCTAGCAATCATTTCTCCTTGCCCTTGTTTAATATAATGATTGTCTAATGTTACAATTAGATTGAATTCCAAAAGTTTCTTTAGCCATTTTATGCTTACATAATTAAGCCATGGTAGATTTATTATTGTTATTGCATTGTTTCTGTTTTTTAATATGCGCGCTGCTTTGATAGCTTCTTTTAAGAGAATTGGGCCGTATCCGATGATTGCCAAATCCCGCATATTAGATCCTGTATGGCATATTTTAACACCGTGTCCTTCTTTCAACTTATAATTATTGGGCAGTGAGTACAGCAGTTCCATAGGCACATTACAGAGTCTTATATATGTACTTTTTTTATTTTCTTCAACTGCCCAGCGAATTGCCATGCGCGCTTCTTTTTTATTGCATGGTTCAATCATGGTTAATCCTGGCATTGCGCCGAGAGCCGATATATCTCTTACTGATTGGTGTGAGTGTCCAGGTCCACCGGGGATAAGCCCCGCAAGTGTTCCTATATAAATTATTTTTTTGCTTTCTGTCGCATTGTTGTAAATTTGTTCATTTGGTCTTGTGGAAAGAAAGCAGGCAAATGAATGAACCACTGGTAGTTTGCCTTTTAGGGCTAAACCACCAGCGACAGAAACCATGTCTTGCTCAGCAATGCCACATTGGATAAATCTTTCAGGGAATTTTTCTTCAAAAGGCTCTATACCTCCATCAGGTTTTAAGTCTGCATCAAGTACAACTATGTCTTTGTTTTCTTTTCCTATCTTCAAAAGTTCATTACCAAAAGCATTTACTAAATTTTCTTCCTTGCCGGAAGGCGCAATTCGTTTTGGCCAAGATGTGTTTTTCAATCGTACGCCTCTTTTAAGAACAGCAAAAGTTTTGTCTAGAAGCTCATTTATGGCAGTCATATAATCTTCAAAACATGGAGCACCAGCGTGAAATTTATAATGTTCGGAATCGCCAACCATTGTTGATTCCATAAAAGAGACACCTTTTCCTTTAATCGTATCAGCAATTAATATTTTAGGTTTATCTTTCACTTTTTTAAAATAAAAGAGAATATTTTTTAGTTCTCTAAAAGAATGTCCATTGCAACGAGCAACTTCCCAGCCAAAAGAATCTAATTTTTTTTCCAGATAGCCAAGATCGCTTGTTTTATTTACAAATCCAGTCGCTTGCATTTTGTTGTGGTCAATAATGACAGTAATTTCTGAGAGCTTCTCATTTGCGACAGGTTGTAGCGATTCCCAAAATTGGCCTTCTTGGAGTTCTCCGTCTCCGGTCATTACATATATTTGTTTTCTTTCACCATTTAGTCTGTTCGCTAGAGCGATACCTCTTGCTTTGGAGATACCCATTCCTAGCGATCCAGTGTTGGTGACTATGTTGGGCGTCCTTATGTCTGGGTGCCCCGGAAGTCCACCCAATCGTCGAAATTTGTGAATCATCTCAAAATCTAATTTTTCTAACCCAAGTAAAATAGAGTAGAGAGCAGGGACATCGTGACCCTTGGATGAAAAATAAATAAAATTTGATTCGTTTAACCAAAGCCAAGTTGCAATATCCATAGAGCTAAAACTGGTTCCAATGTGTCCAGAACCTGCTTTAGTTATCATGTAGAGTGTATTGATTCTAAAAATATCAGATAGAATTTTAGCTTTTTTGATGGGGTCAAGATTTTCAGTTCTTATGTTATTTATTTCGTCTAATGGGACAAAATATAAGTTTTTCATCTTGCTGTCCACCCTCCGTCAACAATAATAGTTGCTCCTGTTATATAAGAAGAAGCATCTGATGCTAGAAAAAGGATTGCACCATTGTAATCAGTTGGTTGCGCCATTCTTCCAAGGATAGTACGTTTAGAATATTCTTTTCTGAATTCATCAACCAAATCTTCTGTGTCAACTCCGCCCGGAACTAAAGTGTTTACCCTGATTCCGAATGGGCCACAATATTCTGCAAGCCATTTGGTAAAACCAAGAACGCCAGCTTTTGCAACAGTGTAACCGATTGGTTTGTAATATTCTTCTCCGTTTTTTCGTCTGAATTCATACATTGATTGGTCGGGCGTTACCACGCCGTAAGTTGAAGAAATGTTTATAATGCTTCCGCCAACTTTCGCTTCTTTCATTTCTCGGACAACTTCTTGAGAAACAAAAAACATTCCCTTGAGGTGAGAATTCATCATTGCGTCCCAAGATTCTTCAGGGTAATCCTCAAAAGGGCCGTTTTCACTGGAAGGGGCATTGGGTATAGAACCTAGCCCGGCATTGTTAATTAAAACAGTTGGCACTTTGCCAAAATTTTTAATAATATTTCTAACAGCTTTTTTAACTTCATCTTTTTTAGTTATGTCAACACCGTTTTTCAAATCAAAAATTACAACTATGGCACCAGCATTTCTAAACACTTTTACATATTCACTGCCAAGCAAACCAAGTCCACCAGTGATAATTACAACTTTATCTTTAACATCAAATAGATTATTTTCCATTTTACCTCCTAGATATCATCGGGATTGTGGATTGTGTAAACTGTCTTCCATTCACTATAGGTGTTTAGTGCTTCTGTTCCTGCTTCGCGCCATCCTGTGCCAGAATTTTTTAGGCCACCAAAAGGCATGTGGGGCTCGCTTCCATAAGTGTGTCCGTTTATTGACACTACTCCCACACGGCATCTTTCTTGAAAGACTTGCGCTCGGTTTATACTTTTTGTATGGATAGCGGCTGTTAATCCAAATGGAGAATTGTTTGTGATGTCTAGTGCTTCTTGCAGATTTTTGACTTTAAAAAGAATAGCCACAGGTCCAAATAATTCTGTCTTAGAGATTGTATCTTCTGGATCAACATCTTCTAAAATGGTTGGTTCCATGTAATATCCGAATTTGTTGCCATCAGATAGTCTTTTGCCCCCGGCAATAATTTTTGCCCCTTGGGTTTTTGCTAAATTTAAAAAATTGCATATTTTGTCTCTAGCAGAAGAGCTTATAAGAGGACCGAAATCATCGGTGTCTTTTACGCCAATTTTTAATTTTTTAGTTCTTGCAAGTAATTTTTCTTTGAAGTTTTCATAAATAGAATCAAACACGATGATTCGGCTACCAGATGCGCATCTTTGTCCTGCGCTACTAAAAGCTGAAAGGACGGTGCTTTCTAAGGCTTGTTCTAAATCTGCATCGTCGCAAACAACTAGAGCATTTTTACCACCAAGTTCTAGGCAAATTTTTACCAATCTTTTTCCGGCTGTTTCTTGGATGTGTCTCCCCGTTTCTACTGAACCTGTAAAGCTTATCAGGTCAATTCTGGGGTCTTCTATCAAATACTGACCCGTTTCTTTTCCAAGTCCTTGGACTACAGAAAGAACGCCTTTGGGTAAGCCAGCTTCTTTTAATATTTTTGCGATAACAATAGATGTGTAAGGAGTGTTTTCCGATGGTTTTAATACTACTATGTTGCCACAAAGTAGAGCAGGGAAGACTTTCCATGCAAAACCAGCAACAGGATTATTTGCAGGATTA
>JAHISW010000065.1 GCA_018817995.1 Patescibacteria group bacterium
ATAATTCTTGGTTTTTAAAAATTAGATTAATGTAGGCGCCTGTCTTGCTTTGCAAAAGCAAATTAATAGGCGCCTATTATTTTTGCCGTAATTTGTTATTATTTTAGAATATGAACAGATTAATAAATCCACCAGCAGAATCAATTATCTATAAAGATCAAAAACTTTATGTCTGTCTGGCTAAATATCCAATTACAAAAGGTCATACAGTTATTGTCTGGAAAGAACGTGTTTCTGATTTACATTTGCTTCCTGGAAGAGATTACGACTATTTAATGGATACAGTAAATGCCACAAGGAACGCTTTGTTAAAAACGCTCAAAATCAAAAAAGTTTATTTAGTTTATATGGATGAAGCAAAGCATGTTCACTGGCATATTGTTCCTAGGTATAATGAAAAGGGTTATGATGTTTTTTTGCACAAACCGAAAATGCTAAAAGATTTTTCACTAGTGAAAAAAATAAAGAAAAATTTAGTTTTTAAATAATAGAAGATGATTAAAAAAATAAAAAACCATGAACGTCGCACGCTCGTGGTTTTTTTAGATTACTTTTATTTCAACAATGTTTTTAGGGGAGTGTATTTTATTCCAAGGGCATTAGCTACACCTTTGTGGGTAACACGTCCTTTGTATGTGTTTACACCTTTTGCCAAAGCGGGAACTTTCACAATCGCCGTCTCGCACCCCGCATCTGCCAAGTATAGTATATAAGGAAGCGTTTCTTTTGCTAACGCTTTCGTTGCCGTTCTCGGCACAATCCCCGGCATATTCGTAACACAATAATATATAACTCCATGTTTTTTGAAAACGGGATTTTTGTGCGTTGTTGGTTGTGATGACTGAATACACCCACCTTGGTCAATAGAAATATCAACATATGGAGATTTTTCCAAAAACTAAAATTTCACCCCAAATGCTCAAAAATTGGAGTAATAAAATTCTTACTTTTTTGGCCAGTGAGTTACATGGAGAATTTCATAGAGATAGAGTTCAAGAAATAGCGGAGATTATAAAAAACTTCGATGAACGGTATTGGCATTTACAGCTTTTCGCGGAAATGGTGTTAAGTCCTCATCGTCTTGAAGATTGGGGAAACCGAATCAAAATGTTATTAATAGCACGTAAGAGTGATTTGGAACGGAATCGTCACGAGATAATAAACGGAAATCCTTGCAAATATCAATAGAATAATAATTGTATGAAATTACAATTTAAAAAAGAGTCGTCACTTATGGCGACTTTTTTCTTTCACGTAAAACTCGGTATTAATCCCAATTCTTTCTTTATTAGTATCCAATCAAGAGTTCTACTTCTTTACACAAAGCTACGAAGCACAAGTCTTTAGTTCAATAAGTAAGTGCGACAC
The DNA here is from genome assembly GCA_018817995.1 of Patescibacteria group bacterium. Taxonomy (GTDB): domain Bacteria; phylum Patescibacteriota; class Minisyncoccia; order JAHISW01; family Tagabacteraceae; genus JAHISW01. The sequence goes on from JAHISW010000065.1 coordinate 1,369, forward strand.
TTCTGTAAATCCTGTCGTTGCGGGATAAAATAAAAGTGTATGAAATATAAACATCTAACGATTGAGGAAAGAGAAAAAATACAAGAAATGTTGTGGCAAAAATCCTCAACCAGAAGTATTGCCAAAACATTAGGTCGTAGCCCTTCATCAGTTTCAAGAGAAGTGAGAAAGAACTTCGTTCCTCACGGAAGAAGATATTTACCTCGTTTTGCGCATAAACAAGCCTTAGAGAAACGTAAAAGCAGGGGGAGAACAGAAAGACTAAAAAATCAGAAAGTGCGTGATTATGTCACTAGCCATCTCAAAAGACGTTGGTCGCCAGAACAGATATCTGGCACAATTACAGCCAGAATTGGTGAAAATATTTCACATGAGGCGGTACACCAATACATTTATGATCAGATACGCCGTGATGGTTGTGGTTTTCTAAAACCAGGATGTGAAGATTTACGGCCTTACTTGCGAAGAAGACGCAAAAGGAGAGTTCCTAAAGGGGCAAGAAGGGGTCAACGGGTGTTGAAACCTCTTGGTTTATCCATAGACCGACGACCGAAGATTATTGAACTAAGAAAACGCATTGGTGATTGGGAGGGAGACAGTGTGGAGTCAGTAGATCGTAAACCGGGAATCAATACTGTAGTTGATAGAAAAAATGGCTTGGTGTTCATTACTAAACTTAAAGCAAAAACAGCAGAAGCAACTATACAAGCAATGCAAGAAAGATTTAAATACATTCCTCAAGAATTTAAATTCACAGTAACTTTAGATAACGGACCAGAGAATAGAGACTGGGAAAATATTGAAAAAAGGACAGGTCTTAAATGTTTTTACGCTCATGCTTACTGTTCTTGCGAAAGAGGAACAAATGAAAATACTAACGGGTTAATTAGAGACTATTTCCCTAAGAAAACAGATTTTGATATGATAACAGATGAAGAAATACAATTTGTTGAAAATGAACTCAATAATCGGCCGAGGAAACGCCTCGGCTACAGGACACCATTAGAAGTCTTTAGTAGAGCAAGTGTTGCACTAAGAGGTTGAATCCAGGCTGGAACGACTTGACAGACAGATGTTACTGTGATACTCTGATGGGTAGAAAGTTGCACTTCAAAACGGAGTGTAGGTTGCAAATATTGAAAACATTAAAAAAGAAAGGAGGAGAAATGAGAAAAGTATTTGTTTTGTCGGTAATGATGTTGTTGTGTTGGGGTTGCGGTGTAAGC
>JAHISW010000066.1 GCA_018817995.1 Patescibacteria group bacterium
CCACAAAAAGGAAAAATTTTTATGTATTAGTTTGTTGTCTAGCAATGACCGCACGTCTATATTAAGAATACTTAGGACAACAATGCCAATAATGATTATAACTACCAATTTTATAAGGCCACTGTTCATACTCTATATTATACTATAGATTGTAAAATTTTATAAATACAACAAGGGGTCAAGGTACCCGTTAACGGCAACCAACGGTAGCTTCATATACGTTCCACAGACCTTACTTTTATATTGAGTTACTTCCACCGCTTGCGTGGCGAATACGCCAAAATGCAAATGGGGGCCATATGTGGCGCCCGTATCCCCACTGTGTCCTATAAGCTGCCCAGTTTCAACCCTGTCCCCTTTTGAAACTTTTATTTTTGATAGATGGGCATACATGCTTGAAAGTCCGTTTTCGTGATCTATAAGAATCCATTTACCGTAAGAAGCATTTGCGCATCCTATGTCGGTGTCGCCCGTATCTGTTACCACGCCGTTTCTCGAAACTTTTATTGGCGTTCCTTTGCTTGCTCTAAAATCAACACCGTTATGTCCTATTGAAGGATAAAGCCACGATTTGGACAGGGCGAATTCTGTCCAACCAAATTTTTGAGTTATCACAATATCGTCAAGTGGCCATTTGAGTACTCCCGAACCAGCTGGGGGTAAGGAATTCGGGTCAATAATGATTCTCATCTCTTCTTCCAGCAAAGAAATTTCACCAAGAAGGGATTCCTGTTTTTTTTGCTGTTCGGCTAAAAGTTCTTGATAACGCGATTCTTCGTTTTTTGTTTTTTCTAGCAGAATGTCCTTTTGGTTTTTGTTTTCCTCGGTTATTTCTTTTTTGTCTAACAATGCTTCTTGAAGTTCTTGCAATTCCTGTTTTTCTTTGTTTTTTTCTATTTCGTTTTCTTCATTCTCCTTTTTAAGTGTTTTTAATTCTTCAAGATTAATGTGAATTCCGTTTTGCAGGTAGTCCATTCTGTCAATATTATTGAAGAATTCAGATAGATTATCATAAGCCAACAGGACTTCCAATAGAGTTTGAGACTCCTCTTCGTCGAGCGCTCTTATTATTTCGGCCAATGACTCCTTGGTTGTTTTTATCTCGCCTTCTTTTTCTTCTATACCAATTCGCAACTTTTCAATGGTAAGGTTTGTGTTGCTGATTTTTTTATCTGTAAGATTCACCTCCGCTTTTAATTTATTTGCAGTTGTTTCCAGTTGATAAATTTGAGAACTTAAGGTTGTTTTTGTTTGCAAAGTTTCATTTAGGTCCTCCTTGTATTTTTTTATAGTTTCCTCAATGGCTGTAATTTCTTTGTTTTTTGTATCAATTTGTTGTTGTAATTCATCCGTGCGCGATTCGGAAAATAGTGGCGCAACAGAAAAACCATACAAAAGAAAAATAAACGCAAAGAATGCTATTTTTTTAGTATGATGGATTACCATAAACCATGTTTTTGGCATAAACGGTTCTCTTGATACTTTCTTCTTTACCCAAAATTTCAGCCACGCTGAACGGGTCCGGCGATTTTGATAAGCCTGTTAATGCCACCCTGAATGGCCACAAAACATTTCCTCTGCCATTTGCTTCCGCGTAATCCCAAACAGCTTTTTTAATGTTTTCTTTGGTGAAATTTTGAGTTGGTATATTAGACAATAATTCTATTGTTTTGTCAATGTATTGAGGTGTCTTAAGAAGCGAACTCTTATACTTAGGTTTTTGAAAAAAGAATTCAATCCCCTCTTTTATATCGCTTAAGACCGTTAGTCTTTCTTTTTCTAAATCAACAACTTTTTTCCAAATTTCCGTTTTTTTTGTCCATTCCTCGGGGACAAAATCTGATAGCATTTTTGCTAATTCTTCAGTTCCCGTTTTTTTGATGTATTGCCTATTATACCAATTCAACTTATCTATATTGAAAATAGCTCCTGCTTTTTGGATTTTTTCCAAGGAGAAATTTTTTATGAGTTCTTTTTTGCTGAATAGCTCTCTTTCATCTCCCGGGTTCCAGCCCAACAACGCCAAAAAGTTCATTAAGGCTTCCGGTAGATATCCTATATTTTTGTATTCCGTAGCCAAGACTGCCCCATGGCGTTTGCTCATTTTCGATTTATCCGATCCGAGTATTAGCGGTAAATGACAAAATTTTGGGATTTCAAATCCGAGCGCTTTGTATAGCGGAATTTGTTTGGGCGTGTTTGGTATGTGGTCTTCTCCTCTGATAATGTGTGAGACTTTCATTTTGGCGTCATCAATTACCACTGCGAAGTTGTATGTTGCTGAGCCGTCGGATTTGATTAAGACAATGTCTTTTTGGGTATTTGCTTCAAAACGAATTGAACCACGAATTATGTCTTCAAATTCAATCGGTTTTTTGGGATTTTTGTAAATGATCGCCTCACCTTCTTTGTAGGCTAAATTTTTTTCGAGCAGTTTTTTTGCGTAATTTAAATAAATATTATTGCGCCGGCTTTGATAAAAAGGTCCTTCGTCCCAATTTAACCCGAGCCACTTTAGGCTCTCTATGATTGTGTTTTCGTATTCTTTCTTAGAGCGTTCTTTGTCAGTATCCTCAATTCTTAAAATGAATTGTCCGTTGTTTTTTTTTGCGAATAAATAATTAAAAAGAGCCGTGCGTAAATTACCAATGTGAAATAATCCGGTTGGGCTTGGAGCAAAACGTGTTCTAATTTTTTTCATATTTTGAAATTTTATTTATGTTCCAATGCCAAATTTAAAATTTCCCTAGCTATTTTTTTTGCCGCATTTGTTTGCGCGAAATCTTTTGCTGATTTTCTCATTTGCTCTTGTCTTGTTTTATCAAGCAAGATTCCTTTTATTTCCGAAAGTAGAATTTGCGGAGTAAATTTTTTTCCTCAATTACTTTTGCCGCTCCCGAGCGCGCGTAATTGTAAGCGTTTTCTTTTTGGTGGTCTTGGGCAGAATTTTCAATAGGTATTATAATTGAGGGTAATCCCCAGATTGCGATTTCATATATGGAGCTCCCTCCTCCTCTAGATATAACTAAATTTGCGACGCTTGCGGCGTTGCGCATAAGAGAATCATCTAAATGAGAGTAAACATGGTAACGATTGGAAAAAAGGGATTCTTCCAGATTTATTTTTATTCTTCCTTTTGTGTCTTTCTCATTCTTTGCTCCACACTGATGTATAACCTGAAAAGATTTTACCAGTTCTTTTGAGATGTCGGCCATGGCATCGTTTATTTTTTGGGATCCTTGCGAACCACCCAATACGAGAATTGCGGGAATATTTTCTTCCATGTCAAACAATTCCATACCTTCTTCGCGAGTAAAACCAACGATACTTTTTCTGACGGGAGTACCCGTCAACGCAGTTTTTTCTTTCGGGAAATATTTCAGCGCCTCAGGGAAAGAGATTGCAATTTTTTTTGCAAATTTACCTGCCCATTTATTGACCTTGCCCGGAACGCTATCGGATTCGTGAAGTATTACCGGTATGCCAAAAATCCTAGCGGCCAAAAGAATTGGGAAACTTACATTCCCTCCTTTTCCAAAAACTACATCGGGCATAGACCAATAAACAATCCAAATTCCTTTAAAAACACCCATGATTGTTTTAAAAATATCAACCAAGTATAAAAAAGAAAAATAGTGGCGCATTTTACCGGAATAGATTTTCTTAAAGACGATTGCCTCTTTTTTTGATATTTTTTTATTATACTCGGAACTTGAGGCAAGAATAATCTCGGGTTGAATCAATTTTTCTTCTTCCGCGAGATCATAAATGGCTTCTATTACAGCAACAATAGGATAGAAATGCCCCCCTGTTCCGCCGCCCGTTAAAAGTATTTTCATGTTAGGTCTTTTTTGAAACGTTTAATATTATGCCGGTTCCTGCCAAGGCCAGAACTAAGGCTGAGCCACCCTGGGATATAAAAACCAAAGGCAACCCCGTTAAAGGAATAAGTCCGACAATCGCATACATATTAACAAACGATTGTACTGTAATAAGTATAGCAATTCCTGATACCAAAAGTCTACCGAACATATCAGTAGTTTTTAATGCGATGTGAATTGATTTAAAAAGGAAAAGAAAAAACAGAATTACAATAAATGTTGTTCCAATAAATCCAAACTCCTCGCCTACTATGGCAAAAATCGAATCCCCCATTGGTTCTGGTAAATAATTAAACTTAGAAAGACCCTTTCCCAAACCTTGACCAAAAATTCCGCCTGATCCCAGGGCGATTTTGGCTTGTTTTATCTGGTATCCCGCGCCTTGTAAATCATATGAATTGTCAAAAAACACAAGTATCCTTTCTTTTTGGTACGGTTGAAAATAAATTAACGTGGCCAGTAGTATAAATCCTGACAAAATAACAAGTCCTGTTTGCAAGAATCTTCCTCCGGCTAGTAGAAAAAGCGTTATTGATGTTATGCTTATCACGCCGAATGTTCCCAGGTCAGGTTGCGCGATTAATAACACTCCGACAAAACCCACAATAACCAAAAAAGGCAAAAGCCCTGTTTTGAATGAAGAGATTTCGTGTCGCTTTTGAGATAGCCAATGACTCAAATAAATGATGAAAGAAAATTTTAAAAGCTCAGATGGCTGAAAAGTATATGAGCCAAACGACAGCCATCTTTTTGCTCCACCGTGTTCAAAACCCAGGTGTGGCTCAAGAACCAGTATTGTGAGGAGAAAACTAAACACAAAGAGAAAAAAAGATATCTTTTTCCATTTTTTGTAATACAGACGACTTGTTAGGCAAAGCAGTAAAATACCCACGCCACCTCCCAAGAGTAATTGCTTTATTAATGGGAAATAAGAATTTCTATCGGCGCGCGCTGCTAAACCCAAAGAAGCCGAGGACAAAATAAAAAACCCTGACAATAGTAGTATCAATACGATACTCAGGAAAAACACGTCATATTTTTTTCTGACGGACATATTCTATTTACTTTTGACAATGTTCCCGTTTTTTTCGCAAAAGACATTTTCAGCCAGCGCCAGCACGCCATTTACCAAGACATATTTTATACCCTTTGGGTATTCGGGTCTTTCATAATTTGCCTGATCCTTTATGTTTTTCGGATCAATAATGGTTATGTCGGCATAATTTCCTTTTTTTATAACTCCTCTATTTTTTATTCCTAAAATTTTTGCCGGTAAACCGGACATTTTATAGACGGCTTCCGCCCATGTCAAAATATTTTTTTCTTTAACTAAATCAGAAAATACTCTTGGGAAAGAACCAAAAGATCTCGGATGAGGTATGTTGTTTTTAAACTTAAGCATGTCGTAGCCGACCCCATCTGAAGCTACTGCCACAAAAGATCGTTCACTCAAGAATTCAAGGTTTTTTCTGTCTATTACATCATTGAAAATGGATATGTTCAATTTATTTATTGCCAATAAATTTAATAGGGTTTCTTCTTCGCTTAAGCCGGAGTCCCTGCTTATTTCTTGTATATTTTTCCCCACACAGCTTGTGTCGTTAAGGGTTGACGCGATTGTTATCTTGTCATAATGAAGTGTCAGGTTTTTTAGATAGCCAATAAGTTCTTCACGGGTTTCTTTGCTATTTATTGTTTCCAGGATTTCGTTTTTATTTTTTGTTAACAGCCATGACGGAAGCAAGCTGTATAAGTTTGACCCTGTGCTCGTGTAGGGGAAGAAGTCGCATGTCATTAGAGAATCTTCGTCATAAAAAAGTTCTATCATGCGAACAGCGTTTTGAAAATTTTTCCACGTTGTTCTACCCAGTGATTTGAAATGAGCCATGTGTCCCCTTGCTTTTGTTTCTCTCGAAAGTTCAATTAATTTAGCAACAGTTGGTAAGAGGTTTTTGCCTTCGTCCTCAATGTGGTAAGAGGACACTGCATTATGTTTGGAAACTATTTTTAAGAGAAATAATAATTCTTTTCTGGAGCTGACTTGATTAAACAATGTATTAAAATTTACAGACAGTCCCAAAGCGCCTTCTTTTAATGCTTGTTTTAGTAAATTGCCTATTTCTTCAACTTCTTTTTTTGTTGCTTGTGTTTCTTCACCCAAAACATTTTTTCTCAAAGTGTCATAACCCACGAACATTCCAAAATTGACGGCCAATTTGTGTCGCTCTATTTCCGATAAAAACTCTTTTACGGTTTGCCAGTTTATATTGGCTTTTTCTTTGCCCATCCATTTTTCAAAATAAAAATCAACACCCCTTTTTATAAAGGGAGCTAAAGACGAACCACCGTGTCCTCCGATGATAGTCGTAACTCCTTGTCTAATAAAACTTTCTTGGCGCGGTTGCGAAAACAATGTCCAGTGGTTATCTGAGTGTGTTGTCATGTCTATAAAACCGGGAGTCACATAAAGCCCCGTGGCATCTATTGTTAAATTCGCTTCTTCGTTTTTAAGATCTCCTATTTTTACAATTTTGGATTTCTCAATGGCAATATCGGAAACAAAATTAGCTTTTCCGGTTCCGTCTAAAATATCGCCATTTTTTATGATTATAGAATACATTGTTGTTTTTATTTTCCGATAAGTGTTACAACCATCCCTATTATAGCAAAAACTATGCCAATAACCCAAAAACGCATCGTGACCTTATAGGGGGGCCACCCTTTTGCTTCAAAGTGATGGTGGATAGGCGCAGCTAAGAATATCTTTTTGCCACGAATTTTTTTGGATACTAGTTGGAGTATGTCTGACATGGTTGTTGCGACTAACGGGAAAGCGATTATTGGTAAAACCAAAACAGAGTCTGTGAAAAAAGCAACAACAGCCAAAACTGATGTTAGTCCCAACATACCAGTTTCTCCCATATAAAATCTTGCGGGAGGAATGTTAAACCACAAAAAAGCCAATATTGCTCCGGTAAGTACGGCGCAAAAAGTAGCTAGGTCTATTTGATTTTGAAAAAAAGCGATACCTGTGTAGGCCGCGAATATTGAAGCCATGATGCCACCAGAAAGTCCGTCTAATCCGTCTATTACTCCCCCGCTGAAAATAGCTAACATCACTACTATAAAAAACGGTATGAAAAACCAGCCGATATCCAAGTGCCCGACAAAAGGTATCAAAATACTACTTATTTCCAATTTGGCAAAAAACCACCAGCCACCCATAAAACCGATAGCGCTTACTAGCGCTATCCTTTTTGTTAGACTAAGTCCGCCACCAATATATTTTCCCTTGCCACGAATCTGCAAAATATCATCTACCAAACCGATTATTGAAGCGGAAATTAACGCGAATAAAGGAAGCCATGTTTGAGAACGGCTTAAAAAATTTAATTTTTCAGTTAAAGATGTAGGGAAAATTTTGAAAAGAGTCCAAAAAATCAAAGCAATAATTAATGTGCTGGCCCAAATTAGAACACCACCCATTCTTGGCGTGCCTATTTCTTTGTTTTTGTGCAGTTCATTGACCACAACAGCTTCCTCGCCACTTAGCGCTCTTTTCCCTGCATATTTCTTCCATGCTTTATATTTGTAGAGATAATGAGTTAAAATAGGTGTTATGGTTATACCAAGAAAGAAGCTGAAAGCCGATAAACCAAAAATTTTCAGAATGTTTAAATCCATATTTGCATTTTAGCAAATTTTTAAACCATTTTTAAGTATTGACAAGACTATGGTAGCGTGATATACTTCAATTGTGGACTAATCAGAACTTTAACAAAGGAGGAAGTGATGAAAAAAATTTTTGTGGTAGCGACTTTAATTTTTGTTTTGGCTTTTGTTGCGGGTTGCACCAAAGAAATAATCGGAAAAGTTGAGAGTGTAAGTTTTACTTATCTTGCGTTTGGCAGACAACCCGTTACCGAGGTTGTTGTAACGACCGACAGAGACGATAAGCACTTTCTGGGACTCCAGGGACATGAAACTGGCATCAAAGTGGATGATGTTATAAGAGTGAAGTTCAACAACAATGACAACTACGCAGTGGCAAACTCAGTGATTGACGGGGGCGTTATGAAAAAAATTGAAGAAAAAGACGGAACTGTAAAATTTATCAAAAAAAAGAGAACAAGAATCTACTGGAAGGAAATTTTAGAATATAAAATTATAAAGTAAAGCCAAAAAAGTAGAAACCCAAAAGCGACAGGTATCTGATGCCATGTCGCTTTTTGTTTTTACCATATACGCACGATCGTGGTCTATTTGGTAAATTCAGTAAATAATAGATATTTATTTTACTTCACAAATTTGTTGTATAGTATCTCTATGTCTTCAAAACGGCCTTCAAAAGTTGAACCCAGAACGGTGAGAATTATTGGGTGGTTTAGCCCTTTATCAACAATGACGGTCAAATTTCCTCCCGCCAAATCACTAAACCCCGTTTTCCCGCCAAAAACTACGGGAAATTTTCCCAGCAGTTTATTTGTGTTTTCAAAGGCGCGGTTTTTATAATTTATTGATTCTAATGTTGTGTCGTTGAGAAGTTCAGGATATTTGTCAAAAATGTATTTCAGGAGTTTTGTTACATCTTGGCATGAGCCATAGGCGCCGGCTATTTCAGTTGAAACATCCAAGCCGGTAGAGTTTAGGAAATATGTTCGGTCGAGTTTCAGTTTGTTTGAATAGCTATTCATCAGCTCAACAAATTCGGACTCATTGTTACTTTCTGGATTTGTTTTGAAGCCGCTTGCTATTGCGAAAGCGGCATCGTTTGACGATGAGATAAGCATTACTTTTATCAAATCCTCCAACTTCCACATTTCTCCAATATAAAAATCACTGTCGCCTTCTATAAGAATGGCCTCTTTGGTTATTTCTACTAAAGTCGTTTTTGGTAGGAGTTCTATAGAGACAAGGGCTGTCATTAATTTTGTCAAGCTTGCCAAGGGGAGTTGTTCATCGCTGTTTTTTTTAAATATAAATTCATCTTTTGCCATATCAAATACGCAAGCCGACTTTGCTTGAATTTCAAATGGCGCGTCACTTCCTGTTTGTAGTTCTTCTGTTTCGTTTTCTTTGTAGACAAAGGCTACTCCTTCTTTTTCTTTGGGAGAAACATATCCCAAGACAAACAGAAGAAAAACAAGAATCACCAATTTTATTGAATTGTGAATAATTTCTCGCATTTTATTTGTTCTGAAAATTTTTCAAATTCCGGTAAATCTTCCTTTTTTGTTATCCCTAAAAATTGGAAGAGACGCACAGAAGGCTTGTACACAAAACTTCTTTTGTCTTTAGGGTTTATTTTTCTATCTACCAGCCCCCTTATTGCAAGATTGCCAAGCGTGAATGCCGAGTTGACCCCCCTTATACGATCAATGTCGTTTCTACTAACTCCCCCTCCTTCGTTTTTATAAATAATTATAGCCAAAGTTTCAAGACCTGCGCGTCCCAAGTTTCTGTCTATCTCTTCTTTTATCAGGGATTTGCAATATTCGTCTGATTCAGGGGCTGTGCCAAGCATAATGTTGGCGTCTGCCTTTAGAAGTCTTATCCCTCGGCCGTTCAGTTCTTTTTCTAAGTCCAGAATGGCCTCGTTAATTTCTCGTTCTTTTTTGTCTAAAATTTTACAAATTTCTTTTATGCTCAGCGGTTTCCCAGACAAAAAAAGTAGAGCTTCTATGTGGTTTGATATATTCATGTTTGTGTAATATGGATTTCTCCAAATATTTCATTTTGGTTCGTTCTTATAGCTTTTCTTTTTGTTAACTCAAGAAGAGCCAGGAAGCTAACAATTATATCCATTCTGCTTTGTTTTTGTTTTTTGTTAATTTCCGAAAAGCATAACGACATTTTCTCTTGGAGTCTTCGGGTTAAGTCTTCAATTTTTTGTTCTAATGTTATTGTTCTTTCAATTATTTTTTCAGGTAAAATAGTTTTTTGGAAACAAAAGATGTTTAGCAAGTCGGACAACGCTTTGTTCATATTGAAAACAGATAAATCTCTTGGGATAACAAAAACGATATTACTTGTTTTTGTTGGCATTTTCGGGAGGGTTTCTCTGGAAAAAATTATATTATTTCCAAAAATTTTTTCTAGTCCCTCGCTTATGTTTTGAAATTTTTGATAAATTTTTAGTCTCTTTTCAAGGTCATCAATTTCTTCTTTTTCTTCCTCGGATATTTCCAAAGATGGCATTAGTGAACGAGATTTAACAAGAACAAGGGTTGAAGCAACAATCAAAAAGTAAGAAACTTCTTTTGTCGGAAAATTTTCCAGTTTTTTTAAGTAATCCAAATACTGGTCGGCAATCTCGGCTAGGGATATTTCGCTGATGGACAATTTTTTCTTATCTATCAGATCGACTAGCAGTTCAAGTGGACCTTCAAATTGCCTCGTTGCGGTTTGGTACATATGAAATCTTAAGTTCCTTGAGTTGTTCTTCTTTAATTTCTGATGGCGCGCCCATCATTAAATCGCGTCCGTCGCCGGTTTTGGGAAATGCTATAACCTCTCGTATGTTGGGTTCATTTTGAAGTATCGCGACAACCCTGTCTAGACCAAATGCGATTCCTCCGTGTGGAGGCGCTCCGAAAGTGAAAGCTTCCAACATGTGCCCAAAGTTTTCTTTGATCTCGTCTTCTTTTAATCCTATTATTTCGAGAACTTTTTTGAGAGCGTCCGGTTTGTGGTTTCTAATGCTTCCCCCGCCTATTTCGTATCCATTCAAGACCATATCATATTGGGCCGCTGTAATTTTTTCTATGTTTTTTTTGTCCATTAGCATTTGATGGTGTTCCGGTATGGTTGCGGAAAATGGATTGTGTGTAAAAGTCCACTTGTTATTTTTGTCTTTTTCGAAGAAGGGAAAGTCTATTATCCAGCAAAAGGCTAACTCGTCGGGATTATCTTTATCTTCCCTTAAGTCTGGTCTGTCTGTATCATATTTTTCCATTGCCTCCGCGTAAGTTAATCTGGGAAATGGTTTTCGCAAAATTTTTTTATTTGGATAATTTTCTGCTACTGTTTTTACAATAAGTTCCTCATTCAAATTCATTACATCTTCTCTGTTGACGAAAGACATTTCCATGTCAAGCTGAGTGAATTCAGGCTGCCTGTCTCCTCGTGTATCTTCATCGCGCAGGCATTTTGCAATTTGAAAGTATTTTTCAAATTGGGATACCATCAAAAGTTGTTTGAATTGTTGGGGCGCCTGCGGGAGAGCGTAAAATTTTCCTGTTTGCAAGCGTGAGGGCACAACAAAATCCCTGGCGCCTTCGGGTGTTGATTTTGTTAAAAGAGGAG
>JAHISW010000067.1 GCA_018817995.1 Patescibacteria group bacterium
AAAAGAATTTCCCAGTCCTTCCGAAAGTGACGCGCGAACAAAAATATCCGCGGTTGCCAAATAGGATGGGATTTCTTTTTGGTCAATATAACCTAGTAGAGAAACTTTTTCCTCAATTTTGAGATTTGAGATTTGAGATTTGAGATTTTTGTGTGCTGGTCCTTCTCCGAGAATTAATGTTTTTATTTTATATCCTTCGTCAATTAAAATTTTCGTGGCATCTATTAAATCTTCAATTCCGTTTTTTGGAACAAGCCGCGAGGTGGTGATTAAAACAGTTTCGCTATTATTTTTGTTTCTTGTTTCTTGTTTCTTGTATCTTTCTATGTCAACTCCATTGGGGATTACTTCAATAGGACAGCTTGCGCGCATCTCTTTTGCCCAGTTAGCGAGGTAATTGCTGATACATTGTATGTAATTTGCTTTGGTGAAAATTTTTTTAAAAAATGGTTTTACGAATGGCCAAATTATTCCGGCGCGTTGTTTGATGTATTCAAAAGGATCGCCTTCTTGGAGCGTTAGGAGAAACTTAATTTTTGGGAAATTTAATTTGAAAAATAATGTAGCGAATCCTGCGCGGTTTGCCATAATTGACCACGCAATATCATAATTATTTTTTTTGTGAAGTTCGCGTGCTTTTAGGTAGGCGATGAAAGGGAAGAGAAGTTTCGGAGTTTTAATTCTGTGTATATTTATATTTCCAATTTTTTCTTTTGGTAGAGAATTTTTGTTGAATTGTTTTGTTACCATGTGAAATTCGGCATCGGGTATTCGGTCCGTTATTTCTTTTACGGCAATTTCCGCCCCGCCCCAGAGAGGGTCGTAGGCGAGAGAGAATATAAGTATTTTTAGTTTTTTGTTCATGTGTATGCCCTCACGAGGAATTGAACCTCGATCGCGGGTTCCGCAAACCCGTACTCTATCCATTGAGCTATGAGGGCTCCCGGAAATATATATTTTTTAGAACCCCAACCAGTCGGCAATCGTTTCAATGAGGCTTTCTTCTATTTCTTCCTCCTTGAGAACCCTTGCTAATTTTTTTCTTATCAAGTTGGGATCGGTGTTGTCCAAGGGTATCTTGATTAGCCCGACGAATTTCTTTTTGGATTTAACAATGAGCTCTTTTTTTCTGGGAGGATTGTAATTTATCCAAAATGATTCCAGTTCTTTATATAGATAAACTTGTTTTTCAATTTCTATGCCCTTCGCGCTAATTGCAAAATTTATTTTTTGCGGTTTTTTTGTTCCCAAAACGGCCACAACAAAAGCGGCTATAATTACGAATACCGCAAAGAGAAAGTTGCGCATCAAAATTGCTATTATAACAACAAGCAACGCGCCACTTGCGACAAACCAAAACCAATCTGGCGTTTTGGGGCGATATTCATATTCGAGACAAGCCCACGCTAGTTTTATGTCTTTGTTCATGCTATATTAAATATACAATATGAAGAAGACCAAAGCAATTATAATGGGCGCTGCGGGGAGGGATTTTCATAATTTTAATGTTTATTTTAGAAATAATCCACGTTATCAGTTAGTTGCTTTTACCGCTTTTCAAATTCCCGGCATAGCTGGTAGAAGGTATAAAAATATCCCCATATATCCGGAAGAAAAACTTTCTAAATTAATCAAAGACAACGATATCCGGGAAGTTTTTTTTGCATACAGTGATATTTCTTATAGCGACCTGATGCGCAAGGCGTCTGTTGTTTTGAGCGCGGGCGCCAGTTTCAGTTTTTTGGGAAGCGAGCAAACGATGATTAAATCCAAAAAACCTGTGATTGCCGTGACTGCGGTTAGGACCGGATGCGGGAAAAGTGTCGTGTCTCAAAAGATTGTTGATTATTTCTCTGAGAAAGGCCTTCGAGTTGGGGTAATAAGACATCCTATGCCCTATGGCAATTTGAAGAAGCAAGTTTGTCAAAAATTTTCTTCTCTGGAAGATTTAGATAAACACAAATGCACCATAGAAGAAAGGGAAGAGTATGAACCGTATGTGGAAAAAGGAATAACGATTTATGCGGGCGTTGATTATGAAAAAGTATTGCGGTTGGCCGAGAAAAAAAACGACATTATTCTTTGGGACGGAGGAAACAATGATACCCCTTTTTATAAACCGGATTTGTATATAACCCTTGCGGATGCGCGTCGTCCTTCGCACGAAGTTTCTTATTATCCGGGCGAGGTTAATTTCAGAAGCGCGAATGTTATTGTAATTGGAAAAATTGATAAAGAATCTCGAAAAAATGTAAAAACTATTTTAGAAAATGCCCAAAGATTAAATCCAAAAGCAAGGATTATTCTAACGAAATTTACTTTGAAGGTAGATAAAGGGGAATTGATTAAGGGCAAGAAGGTTTTGGTTGTGGAAGATGGACCAAGTATGACTCACGGAGAGTTGTCTTATGGGGCGGGGTATAGGGCGGCTCAAAAATATAAAGCGAAAAAGATTATTGATCCTAGGCCTTATGCGCAAGGATCTTTAAAAGACATATTTGAAAAGTATACTCATATGGGTAAAATTTTGCCCGCGATGGGTTATAGCAAGAAACAAATTAAAGAACTTGAAGATACCATCAACAAAGCTGATTGCGACAGTGTTGTTTTGGCGACTCCGGCGAGAATTGAAAAGTTTATAAAAATAAACAAACCCTATGCTGTTGTCAGATATGGTTTTAAGGAATTGGGAAACAAGAAACTTTTCGAAAAAACACTAAACAATTTTATTAATAATAATTTGTAATTAATTTTATGCGAAAGAAAATCGTTTTAATAATTGGTATAGTTGTTGTTCTTTGCGCAGTGGTGTATGGGACACTCTACTATTTTTTACCTAAAATTGGTGACTTCTGCACAATGGATGTCAAACTTTGTCCCGATGGGTCTTATGTCGGCAGGACTCCTCCTTTTTGTAGATTTAAAGACTGTCCGGAAGTTATTGACCCAACCGCAGACCTGTCTGCCGACGAGGCAGGCTGGAAAACATACAGAAATGAAGAGTATGGGTCACTTGCTAAAAATGATAGTTACACCTTTGTGAGTGTTAGCTCAAGTTCGGGTCCATCTGATTTAGACCTAGACATTGCAAGCTCTGTAGACCAAATCCTCTCCACGTTCAAATTTATAGATTAGGCTAACTTATCCAAAAAGCTTAGAAGAACTATTTGTGCTTGAAATAGTTCTTTTAGCAACTATCAACATCCGATGTTGATAGTTGAGCATTTGTACTGTACTATAATATAAATATATGAATCCAAGTTTTGCAGAAGATAAAATATACCATATTTACAACCGTGGCACAGAAAAAAGAAAAATCTTTATGGAAGATAAAGACTATTTTCGTTTTGTTCATGATCTTTTTGAATTTAACGACAAAAATAATATCTCTAATATAAACTATTATTTTGATCCAGAAACAATGACCGTGGAATATCGATACCTGAAAAATTCAAAAGCAGAGAGGAAACCAAGAAAATTACTTGTGGAAATATTAATGTTCACACTTATGCCAAATCATTTTCACTTATTATTAAAACAAAAGGCTGAAGATGGTGTGTCTAAGTTTATGCAAAAATTAGGCATGGGTTATGCGAAGTATTTTAACAAGAAATATGAACGAACAGGGTCGTTGTTTCAAGGGAAATTTAAAGCAGTCGCGATAGAAGAACAGGCTCACTTTTTACATATTCTTCATTATATCCATACAAATCCGCTAGCTAACCTCAACTATCAACATCGGGTGTTGATAGTTGAGCAGGTGAAGTTTTTAGAAGATTATAGGTGGAGTAGCTTCCCTGATTATACTGGAAAAAAGAATTTTCCCTCTGTGACACAAAGAGAATTTTTGCTAGATTTTTTTGGTGGAGAAAAAAAATATAAAGAAGAAACCAAAGACTGGCTAAAAAATAGAACCAAAAATCTAGCAAAAATTAAAGAAGTAGCTCTCGATTGATTATTAACTCCAACTATCAACACCCGATGTTGATAGTTGGAGGATTGGATCAGATTTCGGTGGTGGTTATTTTGAAATTTCGTCAACGGTTATTTCAAATATCCTCCGTTTTTATCTCAAAAGGTAGGTTCTTTTGGATTTCGCCCTTGAGTATTTTTTGAGCGATTAAGCTTTCCACTTTTTGCTGAATGACTCTTCTCATTGGGCGCGCGCCGTTTGCCGGGTCGTATCCAAGTTCGGAGATTTTTTGAATTAAGGCAGAGTCAAATTTAAAAATCATTTCTTTTTCTGCCAGTCGTTTCGCTAATCCGTTCAACATCAATTTGGATATCTCCAACAGATTTTCACGGCTTAGGGGTTTAAAAATTACCGTTCCGTCAAATCTGTTTATGAATTCCGGTCTGAAAATACCCTGTTTCAAAATATGGTCTAGAAATTCTTTTTTGATTTCTTCGGAATCAAATCCTTTTTCCGCTTTTTCGCGTATAAATTCAGATCCGGCGTTTGAAGTGGCTATAATAATTTGATTTCGGAAATTTATTTTTTTGCCAAAAGCGTTTGTTACCCATCCCTCCTCTAAAATTTGCAGAAAAAGGTTCAGGACATTGTAATCGGCCTTTTCTATCTCATCAAGGAGAAGGAGAGAAAAAGGGTTTTCTTTTACGGCAGTGGTGAGTAATCCGGAATTTTTATTTTGTGTTGAACCAATCATTTTTGGTACAGCATCAGCTCCCTGAAATTCTGACATGTCAAAACGATTTATTCTGTTTTCGGAACCGAAATATATTTTGGCTAAAGTTTTTGCCGTTTCCGTCTTTCCTACGCCTGTTGGTCCAAGAAAAAGAAAACTTCCAATGGGCCTATTTTTTGCCGAGATACCCATTCTAGTTCGGCGCATCGCGGAAGATATATCTTTTACCGCTTGTTCTTGGTTTACAACTCGCTCGTGTATTATTTTTTCAAGATTAATCAGTTTTTCTTTCTCCGCTTCTTCCAATTCGCCTATTGGAATTTCTGTCTTTCGCGAAATTACGGCATTGACATCTTCCGGTCTTACTAATTTACGAGACGTTTGTTGCGCGACATAGATTGCCGTTTCTTCAAGAATATCCAGCGCTTTTTCCGGGAAGGGGTAGTCGGTGATAAAAACCTCGGCTTTTTTTATAATTTCATTGATTGCTTGAATTGTTATTTTGACAGGAATTCTTGATTCTATTTCTTGAACACTATCCATGCAAATTTGTCTTGTTGTTTCGTTATCCAATTCTTGTATTTCCACTTTTTCAAAAAATGGCATTAGGTCACCCCGTTTTTCTATTTGCTCGTGTAACCCCTCATATGTTGTTATGGCAATAAGTTGGAAGTACCCTTCTTTTAAAAAAGGAATAAGAATTTGGCTTGTATCCACAAAATTGTGGAAGTCATCAATTACCAAGACTATATTTCCGGCCGATTTTATTTGATTCAGTAGGGACATTAACTTTTCCTGTATTTGTCCTTTCGTTTTTATACCTGCTAAGGCGCGGTTTAAAGAGAGGAGTAGCACTCGTTTGTTGGCAAGATTGCTTGAAATTTTGCCTGCCTGCGAGAGTCGCGCGAATTGTTGGGCCAAACTCATTTTTCCGACACCCGGTTCTCCTATAATCAAAGCATTACCCTGGGTACTTCTGGATAGTATATTTTCGAGATGTTTTATTTTTTCTTGACGCCCAATGAAGTGTTCATATTCTTGCAGTGCGATTATGGGGTCAATATACCGGTTTAATTCTGGTGTATATCCATACGACCAATCTTCGCCGAATCTTATTTTAGAAAATAAATTTTCTTTAAGCCAAAATCTCTTCTTTACATACTCATTTTTTTGATTTGATATTTCCCAAGAAAGCGCGGTGTCAAAATCTTCTTTTTTAATCCCCTTGTTTTTCAGGAACGGCTCCAATTCCGTTTCAGGATTTTTCAGTACTTCTTTTGGAAAATTTTTGTCGTCTAGTCCGAGTCTGTCCAATAGCGTTTTTGTCCATTTCTGTTTAAAAATGTCCGATAGAGGCATACGGTCGGGCGAAACTTCTTTTGATTTTTTATAAAAGGAGGCGAAAATAATGCCGATTAGCGAAAGCGTTAAGGCGAGAGGTATTTTTCTTGACGCAAAGGACCAAGCTAATAAAATTGGCCAAAAAACCCAAAAGACAAAAAACAAAATACCCGCGCATAAAAGACAAATTTCTGTAAGGAAAACAGTCAAGATAACAACTGTCTTAACACATGCTCCGGCAAACCTGCTGGCAAATCCGGCGGAAAAGTTTTGCGCCCAAATTTTTACATCAAGCCCAACACTTGCGATTTTTCCACCCGTTCTTTTCCATGGACTTATTATGGTTTTAAGCAATGTTGGAACAGGGAAAAAATAAAGCCAAAAAAATTTGATAAAATTACCCCAAATTTTGAAAATGTTTTTAATTGCTTCGGTGTAATGCCAAATAAGGTATTTTAATATGATCATGGTAGTTATTGTATCATTTTTGATTTACAATTCCAACTATCAACATCGGATGTTGATAGTTGGGGAGTTTTGTGGGGATGTGGATAAGTTTTTTGTTTGTTGACTGTTTTATTGGTAGAATAAAGGGCATCGATTACAATTTATTAATTATATTAAGCAAATATTTCATATGAAAAAAATTGTTTTTTTGTTGGCGGTTTTTATTTTTTTGAGTTCCGGTATTATTGTTTTTGCCCAGCAAGAAGGGGAGAGCGTATTTGAAGGGGAGGGCATATTTATTGAGATTAACATTCGCAATGCCGTTATAACAGCGCAAGACAAAAACAAATTTGATATTTCTTTTGACATAACAAATGGCGCGGGTATCCAGTCGGGCGTGAAATATGGGATTCAATTGATGAAGGGCAATACCGTTGTTGATGAAAAAGTGTATGAAGAAGTGTTAAGTTTTCAGGAAAATGAGGCCGTTACAAAGAAAATAGAATATGAGGCTCCCGGTTTTTTGGTAGGGGAATATGATGTTTGGGTTGTTGCTAAAAATAATGCCGGTCTCTTTCTGGCGATGCAAAATATCGGAATGGTTTCTTTTTGGGGAACTGATTTTTATTTGGAAATAGAAGGGTCAACTTGTTATCTGCAAGTAGAAGGAGAAAAGTTAGGCGTAAAATACACGCCCCTGCAGGGTGTGGACATCTCTTCGGATGAAGATATTATAGCAAAATGTAAAATTAAAAATCATTTTAATATACCGATAAAATTCAGACCGTTATTTGAAACATACAGGCGCTCCACTTTCGGAGAAAAAATTTCTGCGCCAAGTTTGCCAGGGAATGAAGGGGAGGTTTCCATAGACGGAGATGAAGAAAAAGAAATATCTTTTGTTCTGCCAAGGGCGAATGTTCCGCAGGCGTACGACGTTAAACTGTTTCTTGCCGGTTCTGTTGATGGAAAAATAATTTCAAACTTTGCCGTTTTTCATTATGTTTTAAGAGGAAGTAGCGCTACTGTCCAAAATATTCAATTAGATAAAGATTATTATTCAAAAGGTGATATTGCCAAGGTGTCCTTTTTTTGGACGTCTTCGGCTGATAGTTTTCCGGGAACAAGAGCGCAAGCGGGAACTATTTTAAGTAGCGTTGTGCTGGAGGGCGTTATTGAAGG
Source organism: Patescibacteria group bacterium (assembly GCA_018817995.1). Taxonomy (GTDB): domain Bacteria; phylum Patescibacteriota; class Minisyncoccia; order JAHISW01; family Tagabacteraceae; genus JAHISW01. The sequence goes on from JAHISW010000067.1 coordinate 7,617, forward strand.
ATGTTCGGAAAAATTTTTCCACACACCTTCCGATGCCGATGCCCAATTAATTACAGTAACGGTAGATGTTCCCATTACAAAAAAATGCGAGAATCCTGAAGTTAAACTTTCAATAAAATCGGGGGCAGGGCTTTTAGACGAAGCGAATTTTAATATTAAAAGCGGAGAGAGGAGCGAATACACACTTCTCATAGTTATATTAGCTTTTATTATTTTGGCGGGGCTTATTATTTTTGGGAGGAGAAAAAAGACGACCGTTCCTTTGATGCTTCTTCTCTTTTTGGTTGTCGGAATGTCCTTTTTTATCCCGCGAGGGGATGTAAGTGCGGATGCGGTGTCGTGGGGGATACCTAATACTGGTGGTCGTTGGGGGGCGTTTTATACTTTTTCTGTGAATGTGAGCAGTAATCCAATTAGCGTTAATTTTTCTGGGGTTAATTCAGGGTCATGCAGTAACATCGATCTTGCTGGCCATATAAAAGTTTATCACGATGGAACATATGTTGGTATAACAAACCAAAGTTTTGCAAAATCAACAGTTCCAGGAACTCATTATGTCCGACTTGATTTTGTGCTTGTCAACTTTGCTTTCGGTTTGGATGATTGTTTTGACTCGGAGTATTTAGGGCGTGGTAGTGTTTGTCCTGCTTCTTGCGATCTTTCTTATGGATATGGAGATGAATGGGTGTCTTATTGTTGGTGTCATAATCTAAAAATTTCAGCCACTAATCCTCTTTGTTCTCAAATTACTAATCCCGGAGCACAATGTGCTCTTGCCAATAGTGGCACATCTCCTTGGTGTACGATACCAAGCATTGTTTTGGGCTCCAAAACATATTCATACGTTGTGGCGGAGGCGCCGGCGCCTACCTGTACTATGTCAGTCACGCCCAGCCAAGGTGTTCTCCCCGGAAGCCAAGTAAACTTTACATGGACATCCTCCGGCGCTACGAGCGCTAGTTATTCTTGCACCAGTCTTCTTGGAAGTATCAAGGGAGATATGCCTTATTTAAACTATACAAATTATCCCATGACAGTCCCCACCACCGCGGTTACCGGTGATCAAGGGGGGTGCTCTATAATTTTCTCGAATGACAGCGGGAAGACGAAAACATGTAGCGCGAATTTTACGGTTAAACAAGTTGATAAGCCTTCCTGCAATCTTGCGTTTTCTCCATCTTCCATTACAGCTCCCGGTTCAAGCATGGCCACATGGAATTCTCGAAATGCCACACAA
>JAHISW010000068.1 GCA_018817995.1 Patescibacteria group bacterium
AAGAGAAAAATATTTAAAAGAGAAGGAAGAAGGAGAGAGATTAAATAAAATATTTTTCAGTCTTTCCCAAGAAGAACAAGGGAGATTAAAAGAAGAAGCAAAAAGAATAATCATAGAACAGCATATTGATGATTCACAAGAGAAGGCGAGTAAATTCTTTTTAATAGACGCTATGGTGATGATTAAGGTGAGAGAAATTTTAAGAGAGGGAGAAAGGTGATACAGGAATATAGAGATAAGCTAAATATAACAGAGGGGAAAATATTTGATTTTCTTGTTGAGCAGATAAGAGCCGGAGAAGGCGGCTATATCTACACAGTTAGAGGGTTAAAGGAAGATTTACACGTACACCATCAAACCATACACAAGATTATTGAGAAGTTTCAGGCTGAGGGAGTTTTTGTTATTGATGATTTAGGATACCGTAAAGGGTATCGAATACAGTTTAAAGAAAAAGAACTTTGGAAACAGATAGTGCCAATAGGACATACCGAAGAAACAAAAGAAACTATCAATGAAGCCCGCGAAGAAAAGATAGCAGAAGAAACCAACGGAGAGAATGGCAACGGCGAGAATGATTTAAAAAACAAAAAAGAAGTTGTTTTGATTGGCCGGAGTAAAGAGCTTAACCGTCTTCTTGAAGAAATAAAGAAAAGACGGGATACGCTTTTTTATGGTCCCATTGGAAGCGGAAAGACAACAATTCTTTTATCCGCCTACAGAAAATTAGATGAAGAAGGAAACTGCAAAGTTGTCTATGCTGATTATTCAGGATCGTTTAAAATTTTCTTAATCCATTTAGCTTTTCAGATACATGAAAAGTACAAAGATTTACGACTGTATGAAATGGAAGATAAAAAGCAGGATATAGCTCAATTAACCTGGAGAAATATTAGAATAAAAATAAAAAGAATGACAGTTAACGATTTGGCCGGAGTGGTTTTAAAATCTGTTCGCGGAAAAGATTATATTGTAATGTGCGATCAATTAGAAAAAGTTAGTCCTACAGCGAAGTCTATTTTTGAAGCATTGCGGGAAGAAAGCTGCCTTGTGGGGGCAGCGTGGTCAATTAACAGAAGCGGACACTTTAAAAAGTTGTGGTGGAGATTTAAGAGAATTGAGATTACTAATCTTCGTGATAAGGAGGCCAAGGAGCTGGTGGATTATCTTTATAAAGAAAAGGGAGTGTATGCTTATTATCCTCAAATGTATAAATCAAAAGTTTTAAAAATGTCTGACGGCAACCCTGCGGCTATTGTGGATATGGTTTACCATGGAAGTTTAGAAAAGTATATTGACAAACAGCACATAAGAGAGATGTCGCACGAAGCCGGGGAGAGGGAGTTTGACTTAACTCCTTTTGTCTTGCTCGTTGGTGTTGGGGTGGTAGCTTTAAGATTTTTTGCTTTGGGGATGAACGATACTGATATATACATAATGGCGGGAACAGGAGGAGCTTTTTTTATGTTTATTAGATTCTTTTTGTATCGGACGATGAAACGAGAACATAGTTATTAAAAAATTATAAATTAGGAGGGTGTTGTGACAGCTCCTACGCACACATCTTTTTCATTAATATTTTATTTTATCTTAGTAGGAGCAACAGGATTATTAAAAGTAAACCCTATAACAATAGGGTTTTTAATTTTTGGTTCTTTGATACCGGATATAGATACAGCAACCAGCGCAGTAGGAAGAACATGTTTTCCTATAGCAATGTTCATTGAGAAGAAATGGGGGCATCGCACAATTACCCATTCTTTTATTGGATGGGGTATTGTGGGAATAATCGCGCTGCCTTTGTTCTTTCTCAGGCAAGGCTATTATTACGCTTTCTTAGTTGGGTATAGCAGCCATATCTTGATTGATTGCTGCAACAAGCAAGGCCCGATGATTTTCTGGCCGTCTCTCATACGGGCAGTTCTCCCGGGCAAGAAAGAATATAGAATACCGGTTGCTTCCAGCAAAGAGTTTATTTTGTTAGCGATATTCATTGTTCTTGGCGCTCTTCTTTATCCAATATCAACTAGAGGGTTTACAAAATCTTTGCATTGGTTATTAGGCGATATCCGTTCAGCAGTGATTGATTACCAAGATTACGCGCCTGATTATGAAACTTTTATTGAGGTGAAAGCAGTGGATAACCTTACTTATGAGAAGATTGAAGGAAGGTTTCAAGTAATAGGGCAGCTTGGCAGAAGCACATTGATTGTTGCCTGCAGCCCTGAATTAAGGACCATAGGAAGTTATGAAGAAAATAACTGGAGGCCTGTAAAAGTAAGAGTAGTCAAGGGCGACCCAATTAATTTTGTAACCCAAGAGATAGATATGTCGCATAGATTGTTAGGAGATATTCGCTGGTTTTTGAATGATGAGAAATATTCCCAAAGGATATATGGGAGCGTGGAAATCATAGAACAAGTGAGTGTGCCGTACACAATGGAATTATATAATCCTATTTCAGTGAAGGGAAAAAGCTTAGTATTTAAACACGCAACTTTGAGGGATGTCGAAAAGCTAAATATCGGCAATGTCTATGTGAAAGAAGGAAAATTTTTAGTGCGGACAGCGTTAAAAAAAGGGGAACGGTTAGAGCAAATAGACCCAAAGAGGGCAGAGCAACTCAAGAGCAGGTTTTCAGAAAAATATGATGTTGCTTTTAGCATAGAAGATAAATCGGAAGTGATGGTTAAGAGAGGTGAGAAGATTGGACAGGGGCAGGTGATAGCGAAGATTAAAAGAAAAATTAAAGAATTAGAGAGCACACAAAAGGAAATAAGCAACCTAAAGGCACGGCTTAAAATCTTGACTAGTGGGAAAGAGAGCTTACAGATTTTAGGTAAAAGGAATAAGATCAAAGAATTAAAACAGGAAATAGAAACAGCCGCAAAGGAAGGTAAAAGATTAGTTGACGAGAGAAAAGATAAAATAGATTTCCTTGAGCGGAAAGTAGAATTGCTCGAGCAACAAAAGAGATTACAGGAACGAGAATGGGAGAAGACCCAGGCGTTTAAAACTCAATTTCAAATAGATGAAATAAAGGCTGAAATTGATAGCTTGGCGGCACTAAGAGATGAGTTGCCGCAAAATGTTAAAGAGAAAATGGAGAAGGCAGAGAGAGAAGTAGGCAACACAAAAGAGGAGTTGCAATTTCTATTAGAGAATAAGAACAATCTAGAAATATCGAAATTACAAAAAAATATAGATGACCGTAATATTCAGAAAGAAAAAGCAGAAAGCCAAGCAATAATTAAAAGTCAGGTTAATGGAATAGTGGTGGATGTTGTGTATAGCATGACAATGGAATATTTAACAAGGGTGCAGATTACGGTATTGAGTGAGCCCGAACTAGCAAAAAAAGAAATGAAAGACGTTGAAGAAATAAAAAAAGATAAATCGGAGGTAAAGAAGAAGTACCGATCTATCGAATGTAAAACCGGGGTTTTTATTGACGCAAAGGAGTATCTGGAAAAATTTGAAAAGGAGGAACAAGAAAATGATTGACCAATTTGTAGACTATATGGAGTTAGAGAAGAATTATTCACCAGGCACTATTCATCAGTATGGTTGTGATTTAAAATTGTTTAAGGGGTTTTTAAAAATAAAAGATATCCTAGGGGTAGAGTCTGGGGATATAAGAGGATTTTTAGCCCACTTAAAGAGAGAAAGAAAATACAGCCCGACAACTATTGCCAGAAAGCAGGCAACTCTAAGAGCATTTTATAAGTTCTGCAGGAAGGAAAAGAAAGTATCTGATAATCCTATGGAGTTTATTGATACCCCTAAACTTCCAGAAAGACAACCTGTTTATTTAACTGATGAAGAAAGGAAAAACATTTTTGATATGGTGAATAGCTTAACTTATACTATCCGAGGCAAAAGAGATTATGCGATTATATCTTTGTTATATTATGCAGGGTTAAGAGTAAGCGAGTTGGTAGGGCTCAATGCGGGAGATATGCGCAGAGAAGGAGACAGCGTCACTTTAAAAATTATCGGCAAAGGAAATAAAGAAAGAAAAGTACCTTTGCGGATAGAGGCACAAGAGGCAATAAATACTTGGCTGCAAAATAGACCTTCTACAGCTGAAAGTAACTCAGCCATTTTTATTAACACCAAAACAAAAAAAAGATTGACTGCAAGGACAGTTCAATTTTTGATAAAAAGAATAACAGAGCAAGCAGATATCAAAAAGAAAATTACACCCCATAAATTTAGGCATACTTTTGGAACAAGATTATTGCAGCAGGGAGCCAATCTTGTAGATATACAAGTTCTGCTTGGACATGCTTCGTTAAACACAACCAGGATTTATACACATACAAACCCAGCGAGATTAGAGGAAGCAGTAAGTAAATTATGACAAAAATAGTTTTATTTCTTTCACACTATTATATATAGGCTATTTTTGGAATGGGGAAGATAGGACACAAAAGGTTAGTTCGTGAAAGACTTATTTCACGAAATCCTTTTGATAGGGTTTTTGTCTTGTGGGAAGGTGTCAGGAGTGCAGTATTTACAAGGCGTTTCGATATTTTACAGGGAAAAAGCTAGACAAGTAAAATGATGAATAGTTCGTGAAATGTTATTTTGCTTCGTGAAATGTTGCAAAAATGAGGGTTATTTGAAAAGGGTGGATTTATCCCTAAAGACACGATTGACACGATAGATATATTCAGGTTAAAAGGCACTGTAAAGACACAGAGGTATTGAGAGGGCGGGACGAAAGAGTGCAATACGTTCCTAGGGGTGGGTTATTAATTTTCTGATTTTTGGGATACGGTGTCCTTATTTAAGACTGAATTTTTTAGGAAAGAAGGAAGTAAATAAGTCTTTCACGAGTAGGGCGGTGATTTAAAGGTGTTTAGTATGGCTAGATGAAACAAACAGGGCTTAGGAGGGGAGTATGAGAGGAAAAATCTACGTAATCAACGAGAAAAGGGTAATTTTTAGGATTTTGATGATTTTTGTGGTTGGAGTGGTGAGCATAGGATATACAAAGGATGTTAGAGGGGTCTCAGAAAGCATCCTACCGCGAATTGACGGCTATTCTAGGAAACCTTTGACTGAGAATGAAGCCGAACAAGTAAGAGAGATGTGGCGGGTAATTAGCGGTCAGGAAATTGTCTCGTGGAATGGCAAGAGGTGGTTAGGGTTGGTTACTGTGGACAAAGAAAAAGCTATTAGTGAAGCAAGGGGAGCATGGCTGGCAGCCGGCTACGAAAATATTGAATCAGTAGATTATTTTATCGAAGATATGAATCTGCATTATGTTAGTCAATTAGAAAAGAATCCGCAGAAACCTAAAGATGAAAAAGTAGGTTTAGCATTGTGCCTTTCTGCGTTCTTCTCGGGAATGAAGAAATAATGGTAAAGATTAAAAAATGGGGCGTGCTGATATTTTGTTTTTTTATATTTACAGGCATAGTTTGGGCGGAAAATATAGAGGTTTACTTTTCGCCTAAGGGGAATTGCGCCGAGGAGATAATTGAGGAAATATCAAAGGCAAAAGAGAGCATAAATATTTCAATGTATTATTTTACATCCAGAGAATTGGCCGATATGCTTGTCTGGATGAAAGAGAGAGGGGTAAAAGTAAGGCTTTATTTGGATAAAAGCCAAGAGACAGGCAAGTATTCAAAGGCAAGCTTCTTGATGAATAATGGGATACAGGTAAAGTTTAAATCGGGATCAGGATTAATGCACAATAAATTTTGTGTGATAGATGACAAGACAATAATTACAGGATCGTATAATTGGACCAAAAACGCAGAAGAAAGAAATGACGAGAATGTAATCATTCTGCACGATTCAGATGTGGCAGAGATTTTTCAAAAACAGTTTAGGAAGTATTGGGGAGAAGATTTGGAGACTAACATAAAAGAAAGGACAGAATATCAAGAAGTGAAAAAAAAGAAACCCGAAAGAAAGGAAGAAAGCAGGGATGTTGAATTAAGGGAAAATTTCTTCACGTCAATAAAGCCCCCGCTAATGAATTTTGATATGGATATAGGCGAGGAGTTTATGGACAGCGAAGATGATGAGTTGGAGACAGGGGATTATAAATATTTAACCACAACGCTTAAATTAGATCAAAAAATCAATTTCCGGCTTGATTACACTGTAGGGATAAAACAAAGATGGAAAGACTACGAGGAAAAAAACAGGGATAATCAAGCCAGCATAATTTTTCTGGATATGAATTATAGGCTTTCAGAGCCATGGACGCTGTCGTTTGGATTAGAGGAAGAAATCAAAAGCTACAAAGATATTGGTTACGATTACAATGAGCATGGGATATGGACAAGGATTGAATTTGAAAAAATGCCCTGGCAAACGTGGTTTAAAACAGGTTATGCCCTTGCGGATTATAAAAATATAGATAATGACAAAAAAGATTTCTTCTATGAAGTTGGGACTAGCCGGTATCTGTTTAGTAAACAGAGCAGTCTTGATATGAAATACAAGTTTTTCTTACGCGATTATGAACGAACCGGTAAGGGGAATAAAATAAAACAAGCGGTGCATGTGGGGTTTAAACATCAGTTTTGAAAACACTTTTTTTGTTTGATAGAAAATAAGAGGTGTGTTATATTCAAATGTGTTCTAGGTATGTTATTTTAGCAATAAAAAAAGCTAAAAAAATAAATTCCCTAAAATAGAGGCGAAAGGTGAAAGTGTTAACTTTGATTGTATTTGCGTTATTACTTACGGGATGTGTTGTATCGGGACGTAATTATAGACCAAGCCATTGCACAATGCTTGAGATTCAGAAGATGAGAAGGATGGAGAGGGCTAGGTGCCACCCTGAATGGTCGGAAAGTATTAGAAGCAAGGTTCTAAGAGGAGAAGTTGGTATTGGCATGACAAAAAGCCAAGTAAAAGCAAGTTGGGGCGAACCAGACGATATTAATCGAACAGCTGGAAGTTGGGGAGTAAATGAACAATGGGTTTATGATAGAGGAAATTTTAATGTACAATATATTTATTTTAAGAATAATGTAGTTACGAGTTGGCAGGATTGAGATAAGGGAGGCAAGTAGGATGAGAGTGTTAGCTTTAATTATATTCGTGTTTCTACTAACCGGATGTACTACAGTCGGAACATTTGTAACTGATATAAATGTTGATGAAGAAGGTAACTTGATAATTCAAAAAAAACGTATTAGGCAAGATATGATCATCCATAGAGTTGATGCAGTGGAGGATAAAGAAATTAAAGTAATTTTTAAGGAGTAATTATGGGGTCTGGTAAAAAATCACCAACAAAACTTTTAGTCCCGCAAGATGTTGTCGAGAGTAAAATACTTTTGGTAGGGGGGTAAGAAAGAATAAAAAGGGAATGGAATGCAAAATAATATTCAAGATCCTATCTCTTGGCTCATTACGATAATTATCGCTGTTATAGCTTCCTATATAAAGGATTTGTTTAAGTATTTGTTTTCTTTGTGTTCACAAAAATATAGAAATCGAAGACAAAGAAAAAAGGAAGAAAATGAACGATGGATAGAAAAAATAGCCAGCGATTCCACTCTCTTGATAATTGAATTTATTAGGGCTTGCGCGCTAACCATTGTAACTTTAATTTCTCTAGTGCTTTATGCAATACCATACTTTTCGGGGAAATTAACGCCCATCTCACTTTTAATATGCATTATTGGATTTATGTTTTTCTTTTCTGCTGATCAACGACAACTTACTATGGTCAGGGAAGCTCATGGAATTTATTCGAAAAACAAGAAAAACAATAAGTAGTAGGCTTAGAAACAATCTAATAACTCAAGGGCTATGCAGAGTTTAATTACCTTGTCGGCGTTCTTGGAAACAAGGAAGCCGGAGAATCTACAATCAAAGTTATACCAGAAGAGAAGGTAAATAAATAATTGAACTTGACTGTTCCGAGCGGTCCTGCCGCAGGGAAGGTGATTTTTATTTTTCCTTCTTCAGAGGACAAGCAATTTACTATGAGTTTGGCTGAAGATTTAAGAGCTTTTGGTTGTAACCCTTGGTGTTGACGCCGGCTTCGATATGGAAGTTTGACGGCCGGCCGGCAATGGAGATTGTAGGCAAGGGTAGGAAGCTTCGTTTAGTGGCCTTGCCGGTAAATCTTAAGGAGAAGCTGGGATCATACGCGTATCGGGTTGGAATTGCCCCTAGAATGCGTTTTTTTAGGATAAATAGGCAAAGGGCTTGGCAAATCTTAAATGAGACCAGAGAGGCCGCTAGAGTGCAAAAAAAGGTATTCCCGCATTTGCTCAGACATTCGGATGCGATTATTCGCCTTAGAAAGACCGGAAACCCTAAAGCGTTGCAATATCACTTAGGGCAGAATACGCCGGCGATGACTTTGCGGTATTTATCTACGTTGACGTAAGAGGATGCGTTGAGGGCGCAGCAGGGGGTGGAGTTTGGGGGGTGAAGTTGGGTGGCGCTCCCGGAAGATTTAGAAGAAACGGCGGAGATGTTGGCATAAAAGCAAAGTAATTCTTACAAGGAGAAAAAATGGATTTCAAATCTGAAGTTAATGGTTTCAAGTTTAATATTGAAAAAGGTGCTGATGAAATGATCTTTGGCGTAAAGAAAGAACAACATAATGTAAACTTTTACTATGAAGACAATAGTCAAATTAATTTTAACATACCCTCTGGTGGGTGGGCTAATATCAAGCCGGAAGTTATAGATCAGAGAGTTAAAGAAATTATAGAAGAAAAGGTTCGGAGAACGTCTGAAGAGATAAAACAACTCCAAAAGAACGCATTTGCAAAACATTTTGTATCTACCACAGGGACTTCTCTTGCGATTAGCGGGGATTATATAATCACAGGCGATGCAAAAGACATTAAAATAGTAGAAGACATTAAAATAGCAGAAAATATTGAAATAGAAGTGCAGCCACAGGATAGCAAAAAAGCTGACGACTGAACGAAAATAATTGACGGAGAAAAAACAGTATGGTACAATTATTGTTGTTCAATAAAAAAACTGGCAAAGTGGTATGTTTCGAAGGGGGAACTGCCACGTTAAAATAATTAAAACCTTCGCCTAAAAAGCGGAGGTTTTTATGTTTAATAAGGGTATTGAAAAAATGGCAGTTGAAACTCGCGGAAAGAAAACGCTAAGATTCATGGATTTTTGCGCCGGCATTGGCGGCGGAAGAATCGGACTGGAAAAAGTCGGGATGAGGTGTGTCGGATTTTCTGAAATAAACAGAAGTAGCACGAGAACTTACCGGGAATTTTTCGGACAAGACGAACAGAATTACGGGGACTTGATGAAAATAAATCCCGGCGATTTGCCGGATTTCGATTTAATGATCGCTGGATTTCCCTGCCAGACTTTTTCCGTTATTGGACCAAGAACAGGGATGAGTGATCGCAGAGGGATGACTATTTTTGGCTTAATAGATATAATGACAGCCAAAAATTTAAAATACTTTATTTTAGAAAATGTCAAAGGACTTCTAAATCACGGCAACGGAGAATCTTTAAATGTTATTTTGAAAGAATTGGATCAAGCGGGATATAAGGTGTTTTGGAAACTGGTCACCAGCTTGTATTTAGGCGTGCCTCAAATGAGAGAAAGAATATATTTTGTGGGCGTTAGAAAAGATTTAATAAAAAATGGAGCATCGTTTAATTTTCCGCGAAGCGTGAAAATTCCAGACATCAAAGACTATTTAATCGATACAGACGAGAGTTTAGAATTTAATGAAAAGAAAAGATCCTATGAAACTTTCTTAAAATATTTGGATAACAAATATAATAAGGGGAAATTTTCGATTGAACGGATGTTGAAAGAAGACTATTTAGTTATCGATACTCGTCAATCGGATTTGCGTTTGTATCGCGGGAGAGTGCCGACGTTGAGAACCGGCCGGCACGGCATTTTATATATTAGAAACGGAAAATTTAGAAGGTTGTCAGGGTACGAATCTTTGCTTTTGCAAGGGTTCCCTAAAGAATTAGCCAGAAAGGTAAGAGGAAACATAGACGAAGCGTCCCTGTTAAGTCAAGCGGGCAACGCTATGACGGTCAATGCCGTTGAGGCGTTTGGGGGGAAACTTGCGGAGTTTATAACTACTGTTCCAAAAACTGAATATGAAGAAAAAAGATTTGATAAAATTAGGTTCGCAAACCGCTAAAAGCGGATTTCGAAACGAAGACGATATCGTCCAAAAGTTTAACGATTGGAAGAACGACGAAGACGCTGCAAAGTGGTTAGATATAATGGGGTATCCCATAGACGAGATCGATAAGGTTGAAGCAATTAAGTTGCACGGAGAGAAAACAGACGTTCAAGTTCAAATAACCATTTATCTGAAAAAAGCGATTGCGGCCGAGAATCTTTCCATAAAGTTGGTTAGCAATCCCCAAGGGTTTAATCAAATCGACAAAAGATGGGTTGATAAATATGTGGAGTTATGGGACATCCCGAAAGATATCGCGAAGCTCTTAAAGGTATTTACCGGAGAAATCGCGCCTACGCGGTTAGGGTTAAAAGACGACAGGCGGATGTTTCTTACTGAAATGGCCAAGGAAGATCAAAAAAAGATCGTTGATTTTTTTACTAAAAATAAAATTTTGATAGTCTCGGACATATTGAAAGGCCGAGGAAAATTTTCCGCCGGCTGGATGTTAGTCGCTTTAGTAATCAACAGCGAAAGCCGCTGGGTTTTGAAATCGATAAATCACGCCATGAATGTTTTTGCCGAAGGAGAAACACAAATAACCACTCGCGGCAGTTTAAAAATAGGAAAAATCACCGTGCAAAGAAAAGGCGGGGACGCAGGCAGGGACACTTCAAAAATGCTCCAATTTAAAATAAATCCCGTTGAGCTATTCGGCGATTAGTTATGACAGACACTGTTTCCAAAAAGAAACGAAGCGAAATAATGTCTCGGGTGAAGGGCAAAGACAGCAAAATCGAGACATTATTTCGTAAAGAACTTTGGAAGCAGGGTTTTCGTTACCGCAAAAATTCAAGCAAATATTTCGGCAAGCCGGATATAGTCTTACCTAAATATAAAACTGTTATTTTCATTGATTCTTGTTTCTGGCACGGGTGCAAGAAACATTGTCGCATTCCTTCTTCTCATAAAAAGTACTGGGATCAAAAAGTGGCGAGAAACATAAAACGAGATAAAGAAGTTTCGAGCCACTACAATAAAAAAAGCGAGTGGAAAATCTTTAGAGTCTGGGAACATAGCCTTATCAAAAATCCTCAAAAGACGATGACGAAAATCGTCTCTTTTCTTTCCGAGAAAAACTCCTAAAAATGTAAAAACCGCATTTTCGGCGGAAACGCCGAAAAAAAAGGCCCTCCTTTGCTCGTAGGCTCGTTAAAACAACCCTGCCCATATAAAACCATTGCCCTTTTATCGACGAGAACGCTCTAACCGCAGCCCCCCCCAAAGACTGGGGGGGCTGCGGAACAGGGGGGTTGAATTGAGAAAAGGAGCGTAGTGGAGCAATGTCTTATTAGGGTGCGAGCCGACTCTTGAAGCCGCAGGTGGAAAGAGTCAGTGGTAGTTTTGCGACCCACAGGGGAGCAAATCTACCAAGCACCCCTTGCTGTCTAAGACGAAGTCTTTGTCAGCAAGCACGAATCTTTCGGCACGCAGTGTCAAAAGGCGAGATAGTCCGTTGAAACGGAATGACTGAACGAAGGGTACGGTGCCCGGTCGCTAATGTGGTTTCTGATTTGAATTCCTCCCCTTTTTTGATTGTTTTTTCTCATTCTTTTCCCCGTAGTGAAGGCGAGAGATGAATTAGGGGGGGGTTTCTTTAATACTAAATTTACTTTTAGAAACCCCTCTCTCAGCCTTTTAAAAAGGGGGGGTCACAAACTCCCCTCTTTAGGGGTGGAATTCTTCAGTGAAATTCTTCGGGTGGCCGGGGCATTAAGTCGACTACAGCGCAAAACACACGACCCAAGAACAATTTTGCCAGTAGGCGCGTTAAGTCAAACCTGCCTATATAAAACCATTACCCTTTTCTCGACGATAACGCTCTCACCGCAGACACCCAAGAATGGGGGTCTGCGGAACTGGGGGTTGAATATAGGGAGCTCGTCTTGCGCGGGGAATAAAAAAAGAAAGTTAACATAACAATGTTATGTCTAACCCAAGCCCACATTCAGCATTCCTTAATGTAAAAATATAAGCTGAATGTGGGCGCAGGGCGAAGCGAAGGGGTGAGGCAAGCTGAGCCCTTTAGGGCGAAGTCCCGAAGCCGAAGGCTGAGGGAGGCAAGTGCCTATAATGCGCATTATAGGCAAAGGCGGTTTTAGCAAAAAAATTGGAGAAATTGAGGCTCCGATTTTTTTGCGTTAAGAAACCGCCTGGCTTGCCCGGTATTTCATTCGCCGCAGGCGGATGAAATATGCC
>JAHISW010000006.1 GCA_018817995.1 Patescibacteria group bacterium
TAGGTGTAATTTGTTTTGAGCGGGCGAGTTACAGTATTGGCATCCATAAGGACACCCTCTGTGAGTTTCCACGGGAAGCATCCGATGTAGTTGGCCGCCTATTGGACGATAAAGCCTTTGTTCGCTAAATAATCCAATATCAAAATTAGTTGGATTGCGGTCAATGTTCACCGGTTTTCTCATTGGATTCCGGACAATGTTTCCTTTTTTATCTTTTACCCATAAGCCATTAATTTTAGAGTGGTCTCTATTAAGACTCATTTTTTTACATAATTCCAAAAGAGTTTCTTCGCCCTCACCAACACAAATCATATCAACTTCCTTAAACTGAAGCGCTTTTTGAGGCGCGAATGTAGCAAAGACACCACCCACGATAACTGGCGGTTTAACTTCTTTGATTCCTTTCAATAGTTCTATTCCAACAAGAAACGTGCTTTCTGTGGTGGAAACCGCAATCAGATCAGGGCTAAATGCGTTAATTTTGTTGTTTAAATCTTTAAATAAGGTGTCTTTTTTATTGTTTGAAATATGGTCAGAAGTTCTTGTTGCCAAAAAGCGTTCACGTATTCTGTCGGCATCACGCTCAGAGTCAATTTCGTAAATAGTTGAATCAAAAAGGTCGGTAATAAAACCATTATTTTTTAAAATTCTGGAAAGAAGGGTTATACTTGGAGGTACAAGGCTTTCACTTCTAAGATTTGGGTAAAGAAATAAAATCTTAAATTCTCTTTTCATTTTTCATAGTCCTTTCTAGAAGGGTTAAGTTTTCAAAGAAATTGTTTAGACTTCTTATATCACGGTTTTGTCTTACTGTAAAGTAGCAACATTTATCTTGCTGTTGTAATTATAAGTAAGAGATTAAGAACATTGATAGGGAGGACACCATAATGAAAAAGTTTGATTTTTCAGGTTTGTTTATTTTGGATATGGCCAACAACCATAAAGGCAAATTGAACATTGGCAGGCAGATTGTTAGCGAATTTGCGCCAGTTGTTAAAAAAGCAGGTGTACGTTGCGCTATAAAATTTCAGTTTAGAAATCTGGAGACCCTTACTCATCCCGACTACAGAGATTCGGAAAATTATCCTTACATAAAGTATTTTTTTGAAAATAGTCTTTCGGAGGGGGAGTTCGCGATTCTTGCTGAGGATATAAAAAGGGCAGGTATAATTACCATGTCTACTCCGTTTGATGAAGAATCGGTTGATATGATTGAGCGACTTGGGATTGAAGTTATAAAAATTGCCAGTTGCTCGGCAAATGACTGGCCATTGCTTGAAAGAATTGTTGAGACGAGGAAACCCGTGGTTTGTTCAACCGGCGGATTGTTGGTGGAGGAGGTTGATAAAATAGTCAATTTTTTTGATAATTATGGAATTGATTATTCTCTTATGCATTGTGTGGCAATTTACCCTACGCCAAGCAATAAGTTAAATCTTGGCCGCATAGAAATTTTTAAAGAGAGATACAGACATCTAGTTGTTGGTTTTTCTACCCACGAAGATCCAAAAGATTTTAGTGTCGTAAAGATTGCTTATGCCAAGGGGGCAAGATTGTTTGAAAGGCATATTGGCATTACGACGGGTGGAATTGAACTAAACGCGTATTCTTCAACACCCGGTCAAATTGAGAAGTGGCTTAATTCCTACAAACAAGTTTTGGAAATGGATAATTCGCATATTTTTGGCAAAGACAAAGACGAAGTGAAATCTTTAGACACCTTTGCGAGGGGTGTGTATTTCAAGAAGAGAATGAAAGAAGGGGAAAAAATTTTGCGGAAAGATGTTTTCTTTTCAATGCCTCTTCAAGAAGGCCAACTCTTGAGTAGTAGATGGAGAAATGGATTGATTGCGGACAAGGATTATGAAGCCAATGAGTTTTTGCCGGCTTCTCTTTATTCAATGCCGCCTAAAAAGGAAATTGTTGACGGAATTGTTTGCCAGGCGAAAGTGATGCTGAATATGGCGGGTATAAATCTTAGCCATGAATCCATAGTGGAAATATCGCATCATTACGGCATAGAAAAATTTTACGAAGCGGGAGCCGTTCTCATCACCTGCATAGATCAGCCGAATTATTGCAAAAAAATAATGATGCTTTTGCCCGGGCAAAGAAAGCATCCCGTTCATCACCACAGAATAAAGATTGAAACATTCCAGGTTCTGTGGGGGAAACTGATTGTTAACATAAACGGTGTTGATAAGGAATGCCTGCCAGGGGAAATCGTGCATATGCCCCGTGGCGTTTGGCATGGATTTTCAACCGTCGGCGGAACGATTTTTGAAGAGGTTTCGACGCCACCGGCGCCAAATGACTCCTATTATAGAGATCCCAAAATAGGGTCAAAATTATATCAAGAAAGAAAAACGGTTCTAATGAACTGGCAGTATTACGAATAAAGAACACACCGCGTCTAAACAGGCGCGGTTTTTTGTTTGAGAAACTTATATTGCTATGTAAAGTTGAAATATGTTATATAATTATAACAACATGAAAATATATGCCATTATTCCAGCGCGCGGTGGTTCAAAGGGTGTACCTGGGAAAAATATAAAACTTCTTTTGGGAAAGCCACTGATAGCTTGGACTATTGAGGCTACAAAACGCGTGTCTGATATTTCAAAAGTTATTGTGAATACGGACAATGAAGAGATTGCTGAAGTGTCAAAAGAGTATGGAGCAGAAATTTTTATGAGACCAAAAGAATTGGCTGAGGATTTGTCAGACGATTTTTCCGTTTTTTTACATCATTTGGAGGAATTAAAAAAACAAAACGACTTGCCAGATATAGTAGTGGATTTGAGGGCTACATCCCCCTTGCGTAACACAAAAAGAATTATTGAAGGCATTCAGTTATTAAAAAAACTTGGAAAAGAAAAAGCGGATTCTGTTCGCGCAGTATCCAAAGCAAGCAAACATCCTTACAAAATGTGGGAAATGAATGATGGGTTCATGAGGCCTCTTCTTGGAGAAAAGCATACGGGACTGAAGGAGCCTTATAACGCCCCTCGTCAAATACTTCCCGATGTTTATCAAAACAATGGTTGTATGAACGCTTTTTGGCCAGACATTGTTTTGGAGAAGAAATCTGTAACAGGGGATAAGATAGCGGGTTATATTATGGAAGATTGGGAGTCCGTAAACATAGATACTGAGATAGATTTTTTAATTGCAGAAAAATTAATGGAAAAATATAAAGAGTTATTTTTATGAAAACAATTTTTATAGCCTTGTTTGAGGGAGTTGAAGGGAAAAATATTCTAAGAACTGATATTTTGAAAACTATTTTGAGAGAACCTAATATTAGGTTGGTTTTTTTTGTTAAAAACAAAGAAAGAGCAGAGTATCACAGAAAAGAATTTAACAACCCAAGAATGGTTTATGAGGTTGTTGAGAAGATTCAGCCCAAAGGTTTGGATAAGTTTTTTATGTATTTGAAGTTTTATCTTTTGAGGACAGACACGACAAAATTTTTGCAAAAAGCAGTTTTTGAAGAAAGGAAGAATTATTTTCGTTATTATTTAAATTTTTTTACGAGTTGGTTATTTGCCAGAAGATTTTTTATAAAAATTAGTCGTTTTTTGGATTATCGTTTGGTAAAAAATAATACTTTTAATAAATTTTTTGATAAATACAATCCGAAATTAGTTTTTATGGCAAATTTGTTTGAAGAGACCGAAACACATCTTTTAAGGGAGGCAAAAAGGAGAGGAGTAAAAACAGTAGGCTTAATTAATTCGTGGGACAGAGCTACTGGCAAAAATATTCTAAGATTGTTGCCTGACAAATTGATAGCGTTTAGTGATTTAGTGAAAGAGGAACTAGTTGAATATCAGTGTATTAAAGAAGATAAGATTTTTGTTGGAGGTATACCACACTATGATTATCATTTTAACGCCCCTTTTATGAGTCGTCATGATTTTTTTAAAAGGATTGGTCTACCCGAAGATAGGGAATTAATAGTCTTTTGTCCTCTTGGAAGTCAGTATAGTGACTGCGATTGGGACATTTTTGATATGCTTTATAAGCTTAATAAAGAAGGAAGATTTGCTAAAGACGTCTCAATCCTTGTGAGATATCCTCCTAATGACTTTATTGATGAAGATGAGGTTAGAAAAAGACCCCACATGGTCTATGACTATCCTGGTAATAGATTTTGTGAAAATAAAAAAGGGATTGATTGGGATATGAGCAATGAAGAACTAAAAATTTTAAGTGACACTTTGCATCATATGTCTTTGATGATATGCTATTCTTCAAGTATTAGTGTTGAAGCTGCCGTGTGTGGCAGGCCAATAATTAATCTAAACTTTGAAATTAAAGAAAGTGCTACTCCATTAAGGTCTCCAACACATTATTATAACAAGCTTCATTATAAAAAAGCATTGTCTACCGGCGGGATTCGTTTGGTTGATAGCGTAGAAGATATGGTAGAATGGATAAATA
>JAHISW010000069.1 GCA_018817995.1 Patescibacteria group bacterium
AACAGAATCTTCTTCCACATTCTTATACCCCTGCGCCACCTCATGAGACGACAAGGCAGTGCCACAGCGAGGACAATTTGGAACAACTTTGTACCCTTTATATAGTAGTCCTCTCTCGTGAACAGTTTTTATAATCCACCAAAGTGACTCAATATAGTCATTCGCATAAGTAACATACGGATCATTCATATCAACCCAAAAGGCAATCCTTTCTGTCATTTTCTCCCATTCCTCTTTATATTCCCAAACACTTTCTTTGCATTGCTTATTAAAGCTTTCTACCCCGTACTCATCTATGTCTTTTTTCCCTTTTAATTTCAGCTTCTTTTCCACCTCAAGTTCTACTGGCAAACCCTGTGTATCCCATCCAGCTTTTCTTTGCACTCTAAAACCCCGCATCGTTTTGAAACGAGGTATTAAGTCCTTAAAAGCGCGCGCCTCCACATGATGAATGCCCGGCTTGCCATTAGCAGTCGGTGGTCCTTCATAAAAAACAAACTCACCTTTTGAGGCTTCTTTTTTAATTGATTTTTGAAAAATTCTATTTTTCTTCCAAAATTTTAAAATTTTTTGCTCCTGCTCTGAAAAGTTCATTCTCCTATCATAATAAAAAAAGGGCCGTCTTTCAATTCCCCTTATTAATAGCATATCTTATCCGCTTGACACAAGTGATACACTTTTGATACACTTCACAATATGACTACGGTCAAAAAAAGATTGAATATCACTCTTTCCCCGGAAGTTAAATCCGCGGTAAAACGCCTTGCTCAAAGAGATAAAATGGCACAGGCCACCAAAGCCAGCCAATTGCTTCAGATAGCGCTTGAAACAGAAGAAGACCAGATTTGGGATAAAATTGCCGACCAAAGGGACACAAAAGGATATTCCCCAACTGCCGCCCGAATGGAAAAGGAAAATCAAACAGGCAATTGAAAATAAGCTTGCCAGCCATCCTGAAATATTCGGCAAGCCCTTGCGACAATCTCTAAGAGGATACAGGAAACTGCGCGTGGGCGATTATCGCGTGATTTTTAGAATTGAAGGAAAAAAAGTAAAAATTTTCGTAATCCGGCATCGTTCCGCAGTTTACCGAACAGTAGAAAACAGAAAATAAAAAGTGGAATTTGGAGAATAAAAAAAGGCCGTCTTTCAACGGACACTATTCATAAATATCGTGGTCCCCGATAGAATGAAAATAAACTTTTTTCCTGTCCCTAGAGAACTCAAAAATAATTCTATATTTATGGTCAATAGAAAAAGACCAAAAATCTTTGAATTTTCCATGAAGTTTGTGGTTATTTAATTGGAAGTCAAAAAAATCTTCACGAAAGATCAATTCCTTTTCCACAGCTAGATATTGAACACTCGTGGGTAATTTTTTAAACCCACGTTTAAATTTTGAAGTATAGATAATTTCCATAAAACAAGCTAAATAAGATCTTTCAGGGATCTAAGGACCTTGCCTTTGCCATCTGCAATTTCTCTCTGACTTTCTTTCAATTCTTTCAAAAGTCTATTTTCTTCCCAATTTCTAACAAGAGAACGAAAAAATTCGCTTTTACTGGCAAAATTTCCGGTTTTTACTTCTTTCTCCACTGCTTTAGCCATGCTTTTTGGCAATGATATATTTATTATGCTTCTCATGTTTAAAAATATTAATTGTAATACATATTATTACAGTATCACATTTTTTCGGGAGCATCAATGCCCAACAAATTCAAAACGCTTTCCAAAATTTGTCTAGTCACGGCAACTAAAGAAAGACGCGATTTTTTTATTTCATCTGTTTCCGCGTTGAGAACGGGATTGTTTTCATAAAAATCGGTAAAAGTTTTCGCCAATTCGTACGCGTAAGTAGCTAAGTGATGAACCTGATAATTCTTTGAAATATCCTCAATGATTTCAGGAAACTGAATTAATCTTAAAATAAGATTCCGTTCATGTTTGGAATTTAATATTTTGATATTAGATATTGTTTCGGATTTCGTGCTTCGGATTTCGGATTTTGCCAGGATGCTCTGCATTCTGGCTCCTGCATATTGAATATAATAAACGGGATTCTTTTTTGATTGCTCTTTTGCCAATTCCATATCAAAATCCATGTGCGTATCAGACGAACGAGTCAGCATAAAATATCTGAAGGCGTCCTTGCCAACTTCTTTCAAAACATCATCCACCAAAACAAAATTGCCTTCTCTCTTAGACATCCTCACCGACTTGCCGTCTTTTACAAGGCGAACAAATTGCGTTAAAATAATTTCCAGTTTTTTTTTATATCCAAGGGCTTCAACAAAACCCCTCACTCGAGCCACATCTCCGTGATGATCAGCTCCCCAAACATTTATAACTTTATCAAATTTTCTTTCAATGAATTTATTTTTGTGGTAAGCGCAATCAACGCAAAAATAAGTCGGCTCGCCGTTTTGTTTTATCAAAACCCTGTCCTCGTCATCGCCAAACTCGCTCGCCTTAAACCAAAGGGCGCCGTCTTTTTCGTAAGCCAAATCTTTTTCTTTAAACCAATTTACTATTTCATCAACCTTGCCCTTATCTCTCAACTCTTTTTGCTCAGAAAACCAAACATCAAAATCAATTCCCATTTCTGTAATAGTTTTTTTTATATTCTCAAAAATTATCTTAAGCGCTTTTTGTCCAACTTTTATTGGAGTCCCTCCCAAAATCTTATCAGACAATTCGTCTATATACTCCCCCTTATACTGCCCCTCGTCGTCGCCCAAAACAGAATGCCCTAAAATTTCTACCTGATTTCCTGCATCATTTATATAATACTCTCTTGTAACTTTATTTCCTGCTTTCTCCAAAATATTACCCAAAACATCACCATAAACACCACCCCTGCCGTTTCCTAAAGTCAAAGGACCTGTCGGATTAGCTGAAATAAATTCAACTTGAACATTGCCAGAACTAAAGCCAAATCTATTCTGCATGGCAAATCTCAAGCCATATTCAAATCCTTTTTGATTTAAAGAAAAATTCAAAAAAACTCTACTACCCATCTCAATAATTTCAGAATCAAAATATTTTTTTATTTCTTCAGAATTTTTTATTTCTTCCGCCTCTTTTCTAGAGCCCAAATTGACGGCATAAACATTAAACCTATCGTTCCAAACGACATCGCATTTCGTTTGTTCTTTCAGAATTGTCTTCAATGTCTTCATGAAATTATATTATCACAAAAAACCGTCAAAAAAAGCCCCCAAGGAGGCTTTTTGTTTCTTTTTTATTTTTTCTGTCTCTCTCTCAAAAATTCAAAAAATTCTTCTTCTGTTCTAAAAATAGGAGCGGTTTTAAAACCTTTGATAAAAGGGCTCGACTCATCAAGGTTTGGAACATGCACAACCCAAACATTTTTAGTTAAAACATGCGCCTTGCCAATCTCATGAGTCTTGCCTTCGCTAGTCTGAATCGCAGCCGGGTAATAACCAACCACATTTCTAGCCTGTGGCACAAACCAATCCAAACACATGGCAATAATATGGCTGTCTTCTTCATCTGTTCTGTTTTTAGAGTCAAGCGGAACCGTAAAAGGATTTATCAAACAGGGATAATATTTCCTCAATTCTTTTACAAAATCCCCAACTCTTTTTTTTAGTTTTGACGATGATCTGGTTATGTCTATCGCAACATACGTTAATTCAGCTTTTGGGTTAAAAACCAAATTATACAAAAGCTCTGGAGATTCGCCCGAAGGAACAACAAAATGCGGTTTTTTTATTGCCTCAGCCCATTCTTTGGTAAGCTTCACCTCCAAATCCTGCCAGTCACAAATATCTTTCTTGATATAACCCTGATACCTGAATTGTTCCGAGATTCCCAGGCGATTCAAAATAGGCGTGATACCATCAACAAAAGTAATCATCAAATTGGGGTTAAATCGCATCACATTTTCATAGGCATGCGCCAAACGATAAACATTGTTCCACTTGAAGAGCCTATGCGTTTTTATAATTACCGCATCACATTTTTCAAAAAATTCAGCCAGCTTTTCCGCAATCCTGTCAAAGACCCACTTCATTTTGGGTTTCAGATGGTCATCTGGTGCATTTAGCACATTATTTTCGTCTAACGGTATACCAGGCGCATCAAAGAGCATTTTGCCCGGATAAATTATTTTTACTTTTTTACTCCTTACTGTACAAAGAGATAAAAAACAATTCAAATACTCATCGCCATCAACTTCACTTGCTCCGGTAACCCACACCAATTTTTTCGTTTTCTCTACCATTCTATTTTCTCCCCGTGTTCTTGCTCCCATTTTTCAACAATTTCCTTCAAAAATTCTTTTTCAAAAAACTCCAAAAATTCTTCCGGATTCCGGAAAATACTTCTTGTCGCGCGATACGGCAAAAACGGACTGTGGTCTTCCGGAAAAATTACCCAAGCTTCTTTCCCGCGCTGAGAGGCAATAACAGTCTCGTCAACAACACCAGCGGTAAAAACAACTTTTATATAATAAGCCATGCAAATATCAGACTGTGGAATAAACCACTGAACATCCCTGTGCGCTGTCTGATTATTTCTAACCTTAACTTCGGTCTCGTCACTTTTGTCAAGCTCCACCACGCCGGTCTCAATGGTCAACGGGTCAAAAACTACAGCCCACTTGCGTACTTTCTCAATAAATTTCTTGACCTTTTTTAGCTCTTTTACCGTGGCATGGCTAATGGGCATCTGGGCGTAAATTATTGGTCTCCATGGTTCAAAAAGTAGGTAATACAATGTCTTGGATGGTTGCCTTATTGGCATAACAAAGAACTTTTTCTTTTTATCAAAAAGGTAAGTATATTCCCTCGTATTATCTACCTCGTGATTCTGCCATTTCCAAACATCTCCCTCGCTAAACTCCTGCTTTTTCCATTGGTCAGAATTATTCAATCTGCAAAGAATATCCTCAGCGTTATCAATAAAACAAACAAACATATCGGGCTCCAAATCAAGATTGATCAGTTCCCTCAAAAAAATGGAATTAAGTGAAGGTAAGCTAATGTTTCTCCATTCAAAAACAGTATGCAAATTAAGAAAAACTGCATCGTTTTCTTCCATATCCTGTTTCAATGAATCCTTGATGTCTTGCAAAACGCCCGCCTGTATAACTTTCAACAACAAAGGATCCGCATTTAAGATCCTCTCCTTGGGAATCTCCTCTTTTGTCTTGGCCCAAAGCCAGGGAAGCAAAATGTCGCCAATGTTATAAATCTTAATTTTTTTCTTTCCTTGCACGCAATTTTCCTCAAAACGCGGGAAAAACATCTCTTTCCGCCCGCAAAGGGAAATGCCCGTTGTTACAACAAAAACTGCTTTCTCCTTTTTCCGTGTTGTCATTTTTACACATCTCCGTTTTTTTGCTTTTTTTTGTCTTCATAAGGAGTCATTAATTCCACTCCTATCATTTTACGACAAACTTCTAGACTATGACAAAAACCAAGTCTATTTATAACATGGTACATACAATACGTAAAAAGGATAAAATTTAAATCCCCATCCGCTTGCACTTCTTTTTTGTGCATCAAGCTGACCACTTTTCGCCAATCTCCAGAACTATTTCTCTCAATATCTATAAAAGGGAAATTAAAATCACAAGACCGTCTGTTTATTTCATCAATAGTTTCTGCTAATTCACCACGAAAATTTTTATAGTTGTTATAAGATGGCTTTACATATTTTTTACAATACTCAAAAAGAATATTCGGTATATATAGATTCGTAACTGTCCGCATTTCCGCCATCAAATTAACAACAGGTGCAAAAACTGGTCTTTTTCCCGGTAATATATACGGCATCTTCTTTTCCTCCTTCTATTTTCAAAAAACTTCAACTTATATCAGAGAATAGCAATTATCCTTGAAAAAATCAATAAAGATAGTAATATAGGAGGCGAAAAGAAAAAATCTTTGACAATGTAATAAAAGAAAGGAAATAAAAATGGAAAAAAGACAAACGCGAGGCGGATGGCAACAGGCCAAGTCATTACTTCCCTCAGGGAAATATTTAATGTCTGGCAATGAAGCCTGCGCGGAAGGGGCGCTTGTGGCAGGATGTAAATTTTTTGCCGGATACCCAATCACTCCGGCTTCTGAAATCGGAGAAACGTTGGCAAAAAGAATACTAGAAGTAGGCGGGG
>JAHISW010000070.1 GCA_018817995.1 Patescibacteria group bacterium
ATTGTCAAGTTGATCCATTTTGATGAGCCACGCCTCATCGTGCTGGGCGCCCTTCAGGGCAAATCCGTATCCGCCTTGCTGGGCAAGAGATTCTTTTGTTATATACATGGAAAACTCAAGCCCTTTTGATTCCATGCCAATATCTTCCAAAATCTTTTTCTCACACCATCGTCCAAAATATTCTTTCATCTTTCTAACACCCTGGCCAATTATTTTTCCCATGCCTTCACCTCGAGCCATTTCGTGTAAAACTCGGGCAACGGCTTCCTTGTTTCCAAATCGCAAATCTTCACTTACCTCTATCTCCATAGCAAAAGCGATACTTACACCAACAGAAATGGTATCAAGACCATAAGTGTCGCAATAGAAATTCATTTCAGCCACAAAATGCGGGTCAAAAATTCCCAAATTGGAACCGAGAGCTGCGATTGTCTCATACTCGGGACCATCCACCCATACCTTTTGTCCCTTAAGCGGACCTGTTTTCAACTCCAGGTTTTTGATTCCATGCGCACAGGCAACGGGGCACCCTTTCCAACAGCCGTCAAAACCCTTATCAAACATTTTTTCAAAAACATCCGCGTATAAGTTACGCGCCTCCGGATGTTTGCCAAACTGAAAATTGTTCACGGGCAATAAATCAAAGTCATTCATATACTCAACAAGATGCGTCGTTCCGACAACGCTCATCTCGTTTTGTTTCGGATCGAGGTCACGAATTTCCTTGGCATACTTGCTTGCAACCTTTTTTAAAGCATCTATGTCGACCGGATTATTCGTATCCATCTTCACAGAATCCCAACGCGCGACAATCGCCATCACACCCTTGTTTCTCAGAACAGTACCTGTTCCGCCTCTGCCAGCTTGTTTAGATTTAACTATCTTGCGCCTTTGGTCATACAACGTAATATTCGCACAACCCATCAAGGCATGTTTTGCTCCCGGGCCTGTTGAAACAACAGAAATATCCTGCGGTCTGCCCTCGCCAAAGTATCTTGTTAAAATATCAGAAATCTCATGCGATAAACCGGAAAATGTATTCGGTATAATCTCGTCAGCATCAAAAATATTCACTTCGTTTCGGATGCCATCAATAAAAATAATGACATCTTTTTGCGATTTTCCCGTTATTTCCAAAGCGTCAAAACCGGAAAATTTGAGAAACGGCCCAAAATGACCGCCGACATTGGAATCAATGACGCTTCCGGTCAAAGGCGATATTGTAACAACCGTGCTTTTCCCCGCGCCGGGATATACAGGCGTCCCGCCCAAGGGTCCGGACGCAATACACAATGCGTTTTCCGAGTCATTCCATTTCGTGGGCCCGCCCGGTTCGTCAGCCCCTTTCACAGAATCCCAAAGAAGTTTTAAATCAAAACCTTTGCCACCAACAAAAACATCTTTCATTTCTTCACTAACCGGCTTCTCAAAAATCTCCTTTGTTGAGAGATTTATCTTAAGTATTTGATTGGCATAACCTCTTTCCATTTTTCCCCTCCGCTTTTATTTGTTTGTCAAAAAACAAAATCCCTGCTAGCTTTTTAGCAGGGATTCTTATAAAAGTCAATCTTTTACAAATTATCAATTCTAAACTCTAAATTTATTCTTAATTTCCTTCCAAATAATTTCAGACAATTCTTCCGGTTCCATTCTGGCATCAACCACTAACCAATGCTTTGGGTCTTCTTTTGCTTGTTCTAAATAGCCCTGACGCACTCTTTGATGAAAGTCAATCTTTTCTTTTTCAAAGCGATCACCTTTTTCAGCGCGCTTCATGGATTCAGCCGGATTCATATCAAGAAGAATTACCAAATCAAAATCCTTATCTTTTCTAGCCACCCTATCCCTCTGCTTTACGTATTCCAAATCAAATCCGCGCCCGTAACACTGATAGGCAATAGTTGAAGGGGAACATCTGTCCACCAAAACCCAAATTCCTTCTTTTAACGAAGGCATGACGAGCTCTCTAAAATGAGATTCTCTATCTTCCAAAAACAAACCCAACTCTTCATCTGGAGTCGGGTTGCCATACTTTAATTTTTCTCGAATTTCTCCTCGTGGTTCTTTTGTAAGAATAAAATTAATGCCTATTTTCCGTAACCGTTCGGCAAAATATTCAATTTGTGTAGACTTTCCTGAATTTTCTACACCCTCAAAAACAATTAACTTGCCTTCTTCTTTTTTATTCATATTTCTATTCTACCCCGTTTAATCTTTCTTCATAGTTCTTAATTTCGCCAATTCCCAAACATAATCATAAAGATGTAGACCTTTTGAAGATGCGATTATTTCTCCATCCTCCACACCAATTCCGCCAGCCATAAACTCTTTCAAAAGCTGAATAGCGCCCAGATTGGCAGGAAAACCATTCCATAAATCCCATGACCGAAAATAAATAATGAAGTGAAGTTTGCCATAACTAACACGGGTATCAATTCCGCGAAGACATTGTGGATCGTTCATTTCAATACTATGTCTGTCGCCAACCGCCATATATGCCTGGTTAGTGCCGAAGCCATCTCTTTTATACATCTTTATAACTTCTGCTATCTGCAATTCTAAATCCTGACCGTATGTATAATATTCGCCAGGTTTTTTAACCGAGGTCATCAGATAAGGCAAGTACTCTTCTAAATACCCCTCGGCCACAGGATTGGGTATTCCCAACGCCGGTGGTATATCAGGTAGCAAAGGTCTCACACCCGGGTATTTAATATGCACAGTCACATAATCAAATTCTAATCGTTCTTGTCCCTCATAACTCCCTCTGTCAATTACATATTTACGCCCCACATCCAACAGTCTATAAATGCACTGGAACCAAGCGTCTGGCAAATCCCTCGCCTCAATAAATTCAAGTTTAAGCATCTCCACTGCCTCCTTTGTAAATCATGTAGCTTTCGTCTTCCACCCAATCATCAACATGAAATTTTAAAATATCTCCAGCAGGATTTATTGTATAAACCATTCTGATTCCCGCGTTAATTATCTTTCTTTTGCACATAATGCATGGCTCCACGCGAAAATGTGAACCGCCTCCGGTAAAATCTTTTCCATATAAATACATAACGCCACCCTTAATATCTTTCCTACGAGCGGATATTATGGCATTCTCTTCAGCATGAACACTTCTGCAAAATTCATACTTTTCACCGGAAGGAATACCTTGTTTTTCTCTTTCACAAAACCCCAAGTCTGTACAATTCTTGCCTCCCCGCGGAGAGCCACAATAACCAGTACTTACAATTTCATCTTCAACAACCGCTACAACACCAAAAACTCTTCTCAAACACGTAGCCCTTTGAGCAACCGCCTTGGCAATACCTAAATAATATTCAATTTTTGAGAGTCTCTTCCTTTTTTTCATATCCAAATCTCCTTTCTGAATTTTTTTTCAAAGTCCTGTTTCCAAAAGAGTATACGAATTTTTTTACTCAATGTCTATGCCCATTGACCTCGCTGTCCCTGCAATAATCTTTTCAGCCGCCTCTATGTCATTAGCATTCAAGTCTTCCATTTTCCTTTCGGCTATTTCTCTTATTTGCTGTTTCGTTACCTTGCCAACTTTTTTAGTTAAAGCTTTCCCTGAACCTTTTTCCACGCCGGCCGCTTTTCTAAGCAAGTCGGAAGCCGGAGGAGTTTTTAATTTAAAATCAAAAGTTCTATCTTCATAGACATTAATCTCCACAGGAATGATATCTGTCCCTTTATCTTTTGTGGCTTCATTAAAACGACTGACAAAATCGCCAATGTTAACACCGTGTTGACCCAACGCCGGACCAACAGGAGGAGACGGGTTCGCCTTACCCGCCGGAATTTGAAGTTTTAATATTGCCTTTATTGGTTTCGCCATTTTTCTTTTGTAGCAAATCGAATCATTATTTGCAAATGTGTCGCTATTTGGTTTTTTCTATTATCATAGCCAACCCTCTCGGACCTTTTTTCACATCCTGCAACACTTTATACTCTCCCGTAATCACATTAAGAATCCTCAAAAGTCGCCCGTTCAAAAATTCTTTATCCAAATACTTTTCTCTGCCCTTCAAAAAAAGCTCCAATCTTAAGCGGTGTCCGTCGGACAAAAATTGCGAAGCTTTCTTGGCTTTCAATCCTAAATCATGCTCCGAAGTGCCTAAATGAATCCTTATATTTTTTATTTCAACATCAACTATTTTCCGGAAGGCCTCTTTCTGTTTCTTGTTTTCTTGATATAAAAACTTGCCAAAATCCATAATCTTAGCAATGGGAGGTTTTGCCTTTGGCGATATTTCTATAAGGTCAAGTTCTTTTTCTTTCGCCATCGCCAATGCATCCGCAGTCTTCAACACGCCAACATTCTTGCCGTCCTCATCAATCAACCGCACTTCTTCAACCCTTATTTCATTGTTTATTCTTGGTTTCTTAATATTTTTTATAATAACGCATCGGATGGAAAATGGAAAGAGTTGAGTAAAAAACAATAAAAATGATACTATAGTAGTATGAGTTTACTAGAGAATAAAAAAGCATATTTTGACTACGAAGTTTTGGAGAAATTTGACGCCGGAATAAAACTTCTGGGTTTTGAGGTTAAGGCCCTAAAATTAAAAAGGGGGTCTTTGATTGGTTCCCATGCGATTATAAGGGGCGGGGAAGCTTTTGTTGTAGGGATGAAAATAATGCCTTACCAGCCCAACAACACTCCTGCTGATTATGATACAGCCCGCACTCGTAAGTTGTTATTGGCAAAGAAAGAAATAGAGCATCTCTCCGTGAAAGACAGCCAAAAGGGCCTGACATTAATACCATTGACTATTTACACTAAAAATGGTTTAATAAAGATGTCTCTCGGAGTGGCGCGTGGTTTGAAAAAATACGACAAAAGGGAAAAAATCAAAGAACGCGACACAAGAAGGGACGTAGAAAGAGAATTGAAAATGAGGGGATGATTGGCTTTGACAGGAAGTTCTTTCTAAATTGCGCATGCCGAGTATTCTAAAATCTCGCTAAACTTTTAGAAATTTAATAAGTGCAAACTTATTCAAAACACCTGCTTTAGCATACGCTTAAAGCATGCCCTTCCGCCGACTCTTGATAGGCGGGTCTGGGTATCATTCATCAAGATTGATAGTTTTCTTTGATTCGCGGGGACTATTGAAAAACAGAATCAAAACTAAGAACTTTTTGTCTG
The DNA here is from genome assembly GCA_018817995.1 of Patescibacteria group bacterium. Lineage (GTDB taxonomy): Bacteria > Patescibacteriota > Minisyncoccia > JAHISW01 > Tagabacteraceae > JAHISW01. Next base: position 5,171 of record JAHISW010000070.1, read on the forward strand.
GCGTTCACTTCTTGGTTAATTTAAGCCAGAATAAGCATGTAGAAGCGCTTTAGGAACCTTTTTGCACGGCGGTTCGATTCCGCCCATCTCCATAAAATTTGACTAAATTTAAGAGTTGTATATAATAGTAGCTAATGGGCCCGAAAGGGCTTTTAAAAATGGAATTTTATGTTTAATAAACTTGTTGATTATATAAAAGGAACGCGGGTTGAACTCAAGTCCGTAAATTGGCCAACAAAAAAACAGACAATTGATTTTACGCTTTTGGTTATTGGCGTTTCCCTCTTTGTGGCGATTTTGCTTGGATTTTTTGACAAGACCTTTTCCTTTTTGCTTCAAAAATTTGTTTTATAAAAATTAATCCTCATATGACAGCAACTGCAACAAAAAAAGAAGAAAAAAGATGGTACGCCCTTCACACATACGCGGGATATGAGAATGCCGTGGTGAGAAACCTGAAACAAAGAATAGAATCTCTCGGCATGGAAGATAAAATTTTTAACGTGTTGGTCCCCACGGAAAAAAAGATTAAAATCAAAGAAGGCAAGAGACGAGTCATGGAAGAAAAAATATATCCGGGATATGTTTTGGTTGAAATGATAGTGACTCACGACTCGTGGTATGTCGTGCGAAACACCCCGCGCGTAACCGGTTTTGTCGGCTCGGGCACTACGCCAACACCACTTATGCAAGGAGAAGTTGACAATTTATTTCAGCAAATGGAGATCAAGGAGCCGAAATACAAAATGGATGTTGTAAAAGGAGAACAGGTTAAAATCACGGATGGTCCGTTCAATAATTTTGAGGGACGTGTTAACGAAATTGATGAAAGTCGCGGAAAAATTAAGGTTCTTGTTTCAATGTTCGGAAGGGAAACTCCCGTTGAGCTTGATTTTCTGCAGGTAAAAAAGATATAAATAGATTAACTATTATGGGAGAAAAAACAAACAAATCGTATAAAAAGAGATTAAAACTTACCAAAAACGGAAAGGTTGTTCAAAGATCTCCGGGCATTGGACACTTCAACGCAAAAGAAAGCAGAAAAGGTCAATTAAAAAAGAAGAGGCCAAAAATTTTCAGTATTGCGAAAAATAAGATTAAACAATATATGCCGTATGGTTAGAATAAAAAGAGGAACAGTTTCATTAAAGAGAAGAAGAAAAGTCTTAAAACAGACTAAGGGTTTTAAGTGGGGCAGGAAATCAAAAGAAAGAGCCGCCAAAGAAGCTTTGTTGCACGCCTATACGCATGCGTTTAATGACCGACGAAAAAAGAAGGGGGTCTTTAGGAGATTGTGGCAAATCAAAATAAATGCAGCCGCCAGACAAAATGACATTTCGTACAGCAAACTTATTGATTTGTTAAAAAAGGGAGAAATTAAAATAGACAGAAAAATCTTGGCAAACTTGGCGGAACACAAGCCGGAAGTTTTTAAGGAAATCATTGAAAAAGCAAAGAAATAACCCCGCTTAGTAGCGGGGTTAAAACTCTTAAGAAAAATCTATAAAGGCATTCCTTCTTCTTTGTTCTCTTCCTCCGGCTCCGGCATAACAATATCCGGCTCAGGAGTAATTTCGGGAGCAGGAGTCGTCTCCTCAATGGGGGTATCAACAACATCACCCATGGGTTCCGGTTCACCCACCACGCCATCATCCTCATTTTTGGTCCCAAAAAGACCTGAAATTTTGTTTAAAATAGACATATTAAAAATAGCAAAATTAAACAAGTGGTAAAAACTGATAAATCGACTGTTCTCTTATTCCTATTATATCAATAATAAAAAAAACACACAACCCAATGTCAAAAAAATATATTCAATATCTCGTAAACAACCGCGATAAGAATACCCGTCACCACCAACAACCCCGCGAAACTTTTTCCCTGCATCTTGCGAGCCATAAATATAATAAGAGCGCCACTGACACCTAAGCCGACGGAACCTGTTAAACTCAATATTTTTGTTAAATCCTGAACACCAAAAGAGAAAAGTAGAACAGGAGGAACTACAACAAAAACCCACGCCAAAGTCTTTGGCAATTTGAAATCAAAACGGAAGATACCCCTTAAGTCAATTGCCAAAGCAAGAAAAGAAGTAAAAACAGCCAGCAACCCCATAACAGACCCCACCAAAATCACGCGGGAACCAAGCGCGCCAAGGGCGCCCGACAAAGCATCGGCGCTGGTATTTCCATCACTAACGCCAACAATGGCAAAAATAAATAGACAATAAAAAATCGCAGACAAAGACACGCTGAATAAAATCACCTTCTTAAAATCTTTAAAAGAAGACTTGGAGAAAATATCTTTCGTTTCCGGAATCGCCGCAAGCCCGCCTAAAGAAAAAAGCCAAACCCCATACGGCAAGAACCAAGATTTGTTAATAAACATATCTCTTGCACCGGAAACAAAATTATTCAGGTCAATAAAAGGCAGAGACATATACACCAAATAAGCAACAAAGCCAAAAAGGGGGATTGTCAGATAAAAATTAATCAGGGCGACTTTATTAAGTTCCAAAAGCGCGAGGGTAGAACACACGGCAAAAAACAAAAAAGAAAAAGCAAAAGCGTAGTGTTCACTAAAAAAATTGGAGAGAAAGAAACCACCCAAAAGACCATAAGCAAGAAGCGCGCCATAATACGCCACTGCTGTTATCACAAAAGAAAAAATTTTAAATTTCTTTCCTAAAATCAACTCCACATAGCCCGTAAAACGATGCGTGCCTTCCGTATCATATGTTATCCTCGCGTATAAAAATAAAAGAAAAATGGTCAAAGAAACAGCAACAACAAAATGGATAAAGCCCCAAAAAATGCCCGCCCGAGCAACAACGTAGGGCAGAGCAAAAACACCCGCCCCAAACATCAGTCCGACAATAATGCCTATACCCTTAAGATACTTCATTTAATCCTTTTTTGGTGCCTATTTTGGATTCAATAAAGCGAACCGCCCATAGAATCAAAACGGTCAAAACAGCCGAAAAAATGGCTATAGAATAAAATTTCAGACCCACCGCCATCCCAATGGCCGCGGAAACCCAAACGGCCGCAGCCGTCGTCAAGCCCCTCACCTCTGTTTTCGTAAAGAAAATAATGCCGGCGCCAAGAAAACCTACGCCGACAACTATCTGGCTGGCAATACGGCTGGGGTCAAAACCATTTCCCGTAAACCCAACAAAACCGCCAACAGACATCAGAGTAAACAAAGCTGACCCCATAGAAACCAACATGTATGTTCTCAGGCCGGCCGGTTTGCCCATTTTCTCCCGTTCAAAACCGATAAACATGCCCAAAACGGCGGCCAATAAAATCTGAAACATCATTGTTATAGAAGTAGCGTCTATCATATTTTAAATATCAATAATTTTTTCCTCGCGCACCATCTCTAAAACTTTTTCAATAAGAATTTTAGGGTCAGAATGATAAACAACATTACCGGGACCGCGATTTGATTTTTCAACTATCTCCTTAATTTGGTCTGCAGTCCCTCCGGTTCCTGTTAAAACCCCTATCGGCTTTTCATCCTCAAAAGCAATCGTAAATTCGTTTAATGTCCCTATTCTTCCGCATCCGACGATAACAGCATCCGAGGAACGAGTTAATAAAAGATTCCTGCCGGCATACCCAAATCCCGTGTAAATAATTATGTCAAAATAATCCACGGGTAATCTGTACTTTTCTATATGTTCCCTTTCGGAAAAAGCGGGAGAAAGCCCTATGGAAAAACCCCCCGCCTCTTTAGCTCCGACAGCCGACCAAAAAGGAAAGCCCGTCGTCGCGCCCGTAACCAAAACTGCATTGTGACGAACTATTTCTTTCCCCAATTCCTTCGCCTTTTCAAGGGCGTCTGACTCGCAATGCCCCGTTTCCGCCGCGCCCGAAACACAAATCTTAAATTTGAGATGCGAATCTAAAGATGGCTTAATTTTTTTTGTTCTTTCAGTCATATACTATGTATATTATACACCCGATTACATATCCAACTCAAATGAATCTCCTTGTTTCGGAACCACGGCTTTTACTCCAAGATAGTCGCGAATTCTCTGCGCGATAAACGACGCCGCCTTCATCTCGCCCTGCGCGACAAAAACTTTTTCCAACCGTTCTGAGCTTCCTTTCACAAAATCCAAAAGCCAATTTGTGTCAGGATGCGCGGAATAACCCTTAATCCGAATGACCCCCGCCTTCACAGGAATATCTTCGCCAAGAATTTTCACCCACTTGGCGCCCTCTTGAATTCTTCTGCCCAAAGAACCCGCGCTTTGAAAACCAACCAAAAGCAATGCGCTATTGCTGTCGGGAAGATATCTTTTTTCATGATGAATAATTCTTCCGCCCGTAGACATACCCGAACCGGCAATAATAATCTTGGGGGGAGGAACATTGTTTATTTTTTTTGATTCTTCTGTTGTCAGAGAAAATTCCAAGCCCGGAAACTTGAAAACATCATCGCCCGATTCTATGATATATTTCGCCTCTTTATTGTAGTAATCCTCATGCTTTTTATAAATAGCCGTCGCCTTAATTGCCAAAGGACTGTCCAAAAATATCGGGACGCGCGGGATGCGCCCGTTTTCAGCCAAGTCATTCAACTCAAAAAGCAACTCCTGTGTGCGTTCAATAGAAAAAGCCGGAATCATCAAAACGCCCTTGTTTTTTATGGTGTCCTCAATAATGCGTTCAACTTTTGTTTTTCTCTCATCTCTCCCCTCATGTTCCTTGTCCCCGTATGTACTTTCCATAATAAGATAGTTCGCGTTCTCCAGTTTGTGCGGGTCTTTCAACAAAGGCGTCGGAGGATTTCCCAAGTCTCCCGTAAAAACAACCCTCTTGTCTCCCCTCTTGATTTCCACCATCGCCGAACCAAGAATATGTCCCGCCTCCTTGAAAGTCACTTTCAAATCATTCACCGTAATCTCACTGTCGTATTCAACAGTTTCCCAAAGAGACATCGCCCTTTGAACATCTTTCTCTTCATAAATTGGCTTTTCGCCGTCTCTTTCCGCTTCTTTTGTTAAAATTCCCAAACTGTCCGTGAGAGACAGCTCCGCCAGGTCGCGTGTCGGCAGTGTGGAAATTATACGGCCCTTAAAACCGGCCCTAACAAGTTTCGGAATACGGCCGATGTGGTCAAGATGGGCATGTGTAACAAATAAAACATCTATTTCTAATGGATTATAGGGAAAAGGGTCGCGGTTTTTTTCTTCCGCCGTTTTGGCTCCCTGAAAAAGCCCGCAATCTATCAACAACTTCGTTGTTGAATCTTCCAGTAAATAATTTACACCTGTAACCTCCCTCGCCGCGCCATGAAATGTGAGTTTCATCATCTATCTCATTATAGCAAATAGTCTCTTGAAAACAAAAAACCCCGCCACGTCGATGTCCGACGTCGATGTAGGTTCTATTTCGCAAACACTCTGTTCCACGCTCTTTTCAAATTTATAATCCTCAATTTTACCCTTTGATACCTCTTCAAAATATCCGAGGCATCAGTTCTAAACTTCTCGTCATCTATCAAAGCGTTCAAAAAATCCAGCTTTGCCACGACCATATTCGTAAAATAAGCGGATTTCTCCATTTTCTTGCCGGCCAACTCCAAATCGGTAAATTTATCGCCATACGCCTCCACAATCAGCCGGGGAATTTGTTTTGATATTTCTTTAAGTTTCCCAATTTCGTCCAAAACATCTTTATCATTTTTTCGCTTTG